>DATLUO010000197.1 GCA_035533075.1 Pirellulales bacterium
ACCTCCGGCCGCTCGTGATCCAATCGATCGATCAAGCCCGGCACGACCATCGGGGAGGGCACAGAGAGACAGTGCAGCCAGTCCGCGGCCTCGTACAGTTCCTCCTCGTCCTCCTCCACCTCCGCCTTCTCGAGCCGAACAGCGCGGTCGGCCAGGTTGTCCAAAAATAGCGGGAGCACGGTCGCCGCCTGATCGGGACCGAGCGCCGACAAAAGGGCATCGACATTCTGGGAATAACCATCTTGGTAGAGCTTCAACAATGTGGGCAGGACCACGACGAAATCGCCGCCGGCCCACAACATGCCCTCTACCGCCGCTAACCGAACCTCGTCTTGGCTATCGGTCAGAAACGGCGTCAACAGTTCCGGGCGGCCGCTCACGCGCGATAGGGCCCAGACCGCCCTCTCGCGAAGCAGCTCGCTGTCGTCATCCATCGCGCGCAACAGCGATTTCGTCGACGACTGTGCGTCAGGTCCCAAGTAGCCGAGGCGTTCGGCGGCCATCACGCGTACTTCTTCGTTCGGGTCGCGTAATTGCCGCTCCAGCCGGCGGATCGGATTCACATAGTCGCCCAGCCACAGGCAGAACGCGGTCACCACAACGAGCATCGTGCAAAGGCGGAACTGCACCCAACGGCGCTTGGGCTTCAAGACCGATACGAGTTGGGCGAAGCGCTTGGCCATGACCATCAGCATCCCGCGCCGGCGCGCGGGATGCAAGGGACGCCGGGCTTCGGGGCAGGTTTTCAAAGGGCCAAAAAAGCAGGTATGGCAGGTTGGAAACCTGCCCCACGGCGGATCAAATCTGCAGGCGCCGGGACACACGCGCAGCGGATGCGGTGCGCCGTGGCACTGCAAAAAAACAACGGCCCGCTTAAAGGCTAGGATCGATCAAATGATGCCACCGGCTTGCCCGGTGGAGACTCACGCTGGCAGCTAAAATCCGCGGGCCCACCTCTCCCTTCCCACTCGATTGCCCTGCCGCTGCCTCTGGCAGCGGCAGGGCAATCGGGGTTCGTAATCAGGAATGGCAGCCGCCTTGGTTAGCTGCCAGCGTCACAGACCACCGGGCAAGCCGGTGGCATGCTATGTTCAACTTTGCGGAAACTCGTCTTAGCCTTTAAGCGGGTCGTAAAAAAAATGGCCCTCTCGGCGACAAGTTACGGCACACGGCGTGCATGGCGTGTGCCTACTATTTTCACCTGCCCCACGGCGGAATCGGAACTCTCACGCTTTTCCGCTACGAGGATCTGCTGTTATCCGGCTGGCCAGGCGGTTACAATCGTCACCTGGAAACTGCAACTGCCCGTGAGGACACTTCCCTGCCATGACCACAAACCGTGCGCGATCGTTCGCTCTGCTCGCCGGTCCAGCGCTGCTGGTACTCGCGGCGTTGGATGCCCAAGCCGATGAAGTCGATTATTTCCGCCACGGAGGGGGCGTGGCGGCCGACGACGAACGGCCGCTTGTCGAAAAACTCGAAGATGAACAACTCCTCTGGCGCGTGCCAATGCCTCCCGGCCACTCGACACCCTGCGTCCGCGGCGACGCGATCTACGTGACCACGTTCGAGAACGACGAGCTCACCACGCTGGCCCTCGACCGCCGCAGCGGCCGGACGATGTGGCGACAGGTGGCGCCGGCCGAGCGGATCGAACTGTTCCACGAGACCAGTAGCCCGGCCGCCGCGACGCCGGCCTGCGACGGCCAGCGGGTCTACGTCTTCTTCGGCAGCTACGGGCTGCTTTGTTATGACCTCAAGGGCGGGCTGGTCTGGGCCAAGCCGATGGGGCCGTTCCAGGACGAATTCGGCGCGGGCAGCTCGCCGGTCCTGGTCGACGGCAAACTCATCATCAGCGGCGACCATGACATCGATAGCTTCGTAATGGCGGTCGATTGCATGACCGGCGACACGCTCTGGAAGACCGACCGCGATGGCTTCACGCGCAGTTATGCGACGCCCGTTGTCTGGGTCGCCGACGGCCAAAAGCAGATCGTCGTGGCCGGCGCCTTGCAGCTTGTGGCCTACGGTGCCGACGATGGAAGTAAGCTTTGGTGGGTCAATGGGCTGGCCCGGATCGTCAACACCACTCCGGCACAGTCCCAGGGCCTGTTGTACGTGGCCACCTGGTCGCCCGGCGGCGATTCCGATGCGCGGCTGGCGATGGATCCCTGGTCTGACGCCGTCGCCAAATGGGACAAGGACGGCGACGGTAAGCTCGTGCGCGAGGAGGTGCCGGACGCGGAAGTGCTCGACCGTTTCTTTCGCATCGACCTCAATCAAGACAAGGGACTGGACGAGACAGAATGGAATAAGTACGCGCGCGTGTTCGAACTGGCGCAGAACACGCTGATGGCCATCCGGCCGCGAGGCACAGGCGACCTGACCGGCTCGGGTGTCGTTTGGGAATACAACAAGGGTTTGCCGTACGTGCCAAGTCCGCTTGTTTATCAGGACCGGCTCTATATGGTCAAGAACGGCGGTATTTTGACCTGCCTGGAGGCCGCGAGAGGACGCATGCTCAAGCAGGTCCGGCTGGCGGGCAACGACAACTACTACTCCTCGCCCGTCGCAGGCGACGGCAAGCTGTACCTGGCCAGTGAGCACGGCGTGGTCAGCGTGTTGCGCGCCGGCGCCAAGTGCGAGTTGATCAGCTCTCGCGATTTCCAGGAGCGGACCGTGGCCACGCCCGTGATTGCCGACCGCAAAATTTATTTGCGGACGGAAAAAGCGCTGTATTGTTTTGGCAGTCGATGATTTCGTCGAGGCGCGCCGGCCGCACCTGAGCGCTTCAAGGTTTTGGACCTTGACATTCCATGCGCAGCTTTTTTTCCAAAGACCGCATCATTGCCCCCGCCGGCTTCAATCGCTGGCGCGTGCCGCCGGCTTCGGTGGCGATTCATCTTTGCATCGGCTCGGTCTACGCCTGGAGCGTTTTCAACCCGGCCCTGACCAAGGTCGAAGGGGTCGTGGCCAGTGCCGCGGACGATTGGTCGTTGAAGCAAGTCGTCTCGGTCTTCACCGTCGCGATTGCCGTGCTGGGGCTGGCGGCGGCGTTCGCCGGTAAATGGCTGGAACGAGTTGGGCCGCGCGTGGTGGGCACGGTCTCGGCGGCGTGCTGGGGCGGCGGATTTCTTCTGGGCGGCCTGGGCATCCAGATACACGAACTGCGGCTCTTGTACCTGGGCTATGGCGTGTTGGGCGGCGTTGGGCTCGGGCTGGGTTATGTCTCCCCCGTCAGCACGCTGATCCGCTGGTTCCCCGACCGCCGCGGCATGGCCGCCGGCATGGCGATCATGGGTTTCGGCGGCGGTGCGATCATCGCCGCCCCGCTCAAGGAACGCCTGATCGTTTACTTCTACCAGGCCCCCCAGTACGTTGGCACCGAGGAGCAGGCGAAGCTCGCGACCGACGACGGCCGGCGCTACGCGCTCGCCGACGGCCGGCGCCGTGAGGCGGTGGTCGTGGCCGAGAGCGAGGTTGGGAAGATGATCGTGCCCGGCAAAGCCGGGGTCTACCTGGTCGGTACGGGCAGGACCGGCGTGGCGCAGACGTTCTTCGTCTTGGGAGCGACGTACTTCGTCGTGATGCTCGCCGCCGCGTTTTCCTACCGCATCCCGGCGCCTGATTGGCATCCGGCGGGCTGGAAGCCGCCGACTGACGACACGGCCCGTCACAAGCTGATCAGCCGGCACCACGTCGGCGTCGACCAAGCGCTCAAAACGCCGCAATTCTACCTGCTTTGGATCGTGCTTTGCTTGAACGTCACAGCGGGAATCGGACTGCTGGGGGTGGCCAGAACGATGATCACGGAAATCTTCGGCGCCTCCCTCACCAAGTTCGCGTGGCCCGGATTCGCCAATACCTTCGTGGTCCTGACGGGCTGCTTCAACATGCTGGGGCGGTTCTTCTGGGCGAGTGCCTCCGACTACATCGGCCGCCGGCGGACGTACATGATCTTTTTCATCCTATCGATGGCGCTCTATCTTTCGATCCCCTTCATCGCCGGCCAGGCGAGCGCGTCCCCCTCGCTCGCGTGGCTGGTGGCATTTTGCGCGGCGACGCTCGCGATCATGACGATGTACGGGGGCGGCTTCGCGACGATTCCCGCTTATATTGCCGACCTTTTCGGAACACGCTACGTCGGCGGCATCCACGGTCGGCTGCTTACGGCGTGGAGCGTGGCCGGTGTGGTGGGACCATTGGCACTCACGTCGCTGCGCGAGCGTTCGATGGCGGCGGCTATCGCCGAGCTTGCCGGAAAAATTGATCCAGCGGCTTTCGCCGCCAGGTTCGACGCCCCGTTATCCGATCTCGATACTTTGGTCTCACAAAAGACCGTGACCGTGGCCAAGCTCCTGGATCTGGCGCCCTCCGGAACAGCCGACCCAACGAGCACCGTCTACAACTCGACGATGTACTTGATGGCGGGACTATTGGCTATCGCGCTCGTGGCCAATGCGCTGGTGCGACCGGTTGACCCGAAACACCATCTCTGAAGCCATGTTTGTCTGCTACCGGCTAGATTGCCGCCACGCGGACTTCGCCTTGGGCGCCGACGGCTGCAGTTGCGAGGCCTTCGAGACGTAGCCCTTGTCCGACGATTCGACATGCACCGCGCGCCGAACCGGCCGAAACGTCGTGCGGCTGTCGTCGGGGGCGACCAACCGCGGCTCCGCGGAGGGGCCGCGACGCGAGTCCTTGTTGAGCTCCAAGTCGGGGATCGGTTTGGGTGAACTCTCGTCGATGGCCCCCGCGTCGGAACCGTTCTGGAACGTTTTCACCGGCGCCACGCCGCTTGACGCGGGCACACCCGTTGTCGTGGGGCTGGTGATCGCGCCACGATAGTACTGCTGCGTCGCCGGAGCGGGTGAGAACGTTGGTGAAAAGGCGGGTGCCGCGCCGCCGCAACCCGAACAGCCCGCCGGCGCGGCGTAACCGACGGTGCTCACCGCGGGGTACGCGACGGCGGGCGGATTCGAGTAGACGATTCGGTACGAAACGTACGGCACTTGCCGGGCCTGCGGCAGGTAGGCGATCACCGGGCGCATGGTCGTCACCGGGCAGCCGGTGCAACGATCGGCGACCGTCACCGGTTGGTAGACCGTCGTCGGCACGTTGACGTATTGCGTGCGGTAGCAAGTTTGCGGCACGTAACTGACCTGTTGCGGCTGGCAACCACACGGATCGGCGCCGTACGACGCGTAGGTCGGCGTGGCGACCGGCACGGTGGTGGTCGTGCGGGCGAACAGCCCGCCCCCGTTGCAGCAACCGTTGTTGAACCAATGGAAAATGGCCTGGCTTTCGGCGGGCGCCGCTACGAGCGCTGTGGCCACGCCGAGCGCCATGGTGGTGGTCCGTAAAGTTCGCATCATCATGTTCTCACTCCGGGCCTGGGCCGATCTTCATGTGCTTCCTGCGCCGCCGAGTTTCCTCGCGACGATGGCGCGGCGAAACGGCAGTGTGGTCGCGTGAAACTTCAGTAAATCTCATTTGGCGGGTGGAAGTCAAGTAAACTCGGCGACCCGCGCGCCATTTGGTTGTAAATGACTTTCAGGTTGACTTTAGCGATGATAGCGGTCGCGCGGGCTGGGCGTGGCCTGCGGCGCGCGACCGAGCCGCCTTCGGGCGACGATGCTTGAACAAGCGTAGGTCACGAAATGGCGTGTGCGCTGAGATTTCGAAATCCGATAGAAATCGACCCCCTTCATCGCCGGACCGGACATTTCATCAAAGTGGGATCATCATCCTGCTTTCATCCCCCATCCCCTCCGAATCCCCATATCCCCCTTAAAAAGGCCGCCGTAAACGGTGTTCGCTCAACTGGCCGCAAGTCTTGTGGACAGTCAAGCCACCCCGGCGGCTTCACCCCCCGGTAGACATCCGGCGTGAATTCGTTAAGGTGGATCGACAGATTCCATCCTCCGTACACCCGAAAAGTTCGCCGCCCATGCGATTCATCGACCTCGTGATCCGCAACGTCGTTCGCCGCAAGGTGCGGTCGACGCTGACCGGCATCGGCGTGGCCGTGGCCGTGGCGACGGTCGTCACGCTCTTGGGCGTTTCGACGGGATTGCAACGTTCGGCCAGCGACGCGTACCGCCGCCACGGGGTCGACCTGATGGTGGTCCGGGCGGGCACCGCTCAGCGCACCAGCGGCAGCCTCGATGCGCGGGTCGCCGACCGTTTGCGTGAATTGACGGGAGTGGCCGATGTCACCCTCAGTCTGACCGACGTGGTCTCGCTGGGCGGCGGCGTCAGGGGGGTGCTTGTCCACGGCTGGCCGGCCGAGTGTCGCATGCACGACAACCTCGCGATCAGCGAGGGTCGCCGGCTGACGGCCGATGATCACGGCCGCGTACTGCTGGGCAGCATCTTGGCACACAATCTCAACAAGCGCGTCGGCGAGACCCTCGAGATCGAGTTGAATCCGTTCGAAGTGGCTGGTATCTTCGACAGCTCAAACGTTTTCGAAGGCGGCTCGGCCGTGGTCTTGCTCGACGATTTGCAGAAACTGATGGATCAAAGCGGCCAGGTGAGCGAGTTCCTCGTCGCGCTGAGCTCGGAAGAAGCTCGCGGCCCGGATGGCCTTGAGCGCCTGTGTGGAGAAATCAAAGATCTGCGCGATGGCAACGACAAGCCGCTGGGACTGACGGCGATGCCCACCGAGGAATACGCCGGCAACAGTTTCGAAGTGAGCCTGGCTCGTGCCATGGCCTGGGCCACGTCGACCATCGCCCTGGCGATCGGGTGTGTGGGGATGCTCAACACCATGGCCATGTCGGTGCTGGAACGCACTCAGGAGATCGGCGTGCTGCGTGCGATTGGCTGGCGGCGCTCGCGGATCGTGCGAATGGTCCTGTCGGAAGCGTGTATATTGAGTCTGGCCGGGGCGGCGCTGGGCAGCCTGGGAGCCGTCGTGCTGGCGCGAGTGCTGGCGGCGCTGCCCGCCGCCCAGGGCGCGCTCGATGGCGGGACGCCGCCGTCGATCGTGGCGCTGGGGTTCATGGCCGCGCTCGTGCTGGGGCTGGCCGGAGGTTTTTTTCCGGCTATTCGCGGGGCAAATCTGCGACCGACCGAGGCATTGCGTTATGAGTAGCGCCGATGGAAACTCCGCCGCGCACCCGGTCCTGCTGCGAGCCGACCGCGTCAGCCGCGTTTACCCCGATGGGGTCGTGACGGCGCTGGTCGATGTATCGCTCGAAATCCGCCGCGGCGAGTACCTGGCCATCATGGGACCCAGCGGCAGCGGCAAGTCGACGCTGCTCAACCTGCTCGGGGCGCTCGACACGCCGACGGCGGGCGAGGTGTTTTTCGATGGCCAGTCGTTGTCGCGCCATCCCGACCTGGACCGTTTTCGCTCCGAGAAGCTCGGCTTCGTGTTCCAGTCGTTCAACCTTTTGCCCACGCTGACCGCGGTCGAGAACGTGCAAATCCCAATGTTCGAAGGACGCCTGTCCGCCGCCCAGCGTGCCAGCAAAGCCGTCAAGCTGCTGGAATCCGTCGATCTGGCACGACGCGCGGGCCACCTGCCCGGCCAGCTTTCCGTGGGAGAACGGCAGCGGGTGGCCATTGCCCGCGCGCTGGCCAACGAACCCGCGTTGCTCTTGGCCGACGAGCCGACAGGTAATCTCGACTCGCATTCGGGCGACGATGTCTTGGCGCTGTTCGACCGGCTGCACCGCGAGCAAGGGATGACACTGGTCGTGATCACGCACAGCCGCGAGGTGGCGGACCGCGCGGGGCGAATCGTCTGGATTCGCGACGGTCGCATCTCGACCGCCGACGCCGCGACGTCGCCGGGCAAGGGAAACGTGCCATGTGGTTCCTGACCTTCATCGGTAAGAACCTCTGGCGGCGGCGCACCCGATCGCTACTGACGATCGTCGGCGTTGCCCTGGCGATCGCCGCGGCGGTGTCGCTGGTGGGCGTGGCCGTCGGCTTCGAGCGTTCGTACCTCGAAATCTACAGAAGCCGCGGCGTCGACCTGGTCGTGCAACGCTCGGGCCGGAGTGAGCAGCTCAACAGCGGGCTGGACGAGTCGCTGGGCGATGCGATGCGGGCCCTGCCCGGCGTCAAGGACGTCATCGGCGGAATCGTCGACGTCGTTTCCTTCGAGCAGCACGACTTGTGGTACGTGCTCGTCAACGGCTGGGCCGCCGACGTCCGCCTGTTCGACGACCTGAAATTACTCTCAGGCCGGCGCCTACGGGCCGGCGAACGGGGCAAGGTGATGCTGGGCAAGGTGCTGGCGGCAAACCTGGGCAAGGATCTGGGCGACACGCTGGAGCTCTTCGGTCAGGAATTCAAGGTGGCCGGCGTCTACGAAAGCTTCAACGTCTACGACAACGGTGCCGTGATCATGCTCTTGGACGAACTGCAAACGCTGACCGACAGGCCGCACCAGGTGACGGGCTTCACCGTGCAGGCCGATCGCGAGAGCGGCCACGTCGATTTGGCCGACCTGCGGAAGCGGATCGAGGAATTGCAGCCTGGGATCAGCGCCTTGCCGACCAAGGAGTTCATTGCCAACGTGAATCAGATCAAGATGGCCCGCGCCACCTCGTGGGTGACTTCGACCATTGCCCTGGTCCTGGGCGCGATCGGCGTTCTGAACACGATGATCATGTCGGTCTACGAGCGGCGTCGGGAGATCGGCATTCTCCGCGCCGTCGGTTGGCGGCCGCGCCGGGTGGTGCGGATGGTCCTGGGCGAATCGTTGTCGTTGACGTTTGGCGGGGCGGTGGCCGGCTCCTTGGCCGGCGTGGCGATCACGCGGCTTTTCAGCCATTTGCCGGTCACGTCAGGGATCGTCCAGGGAAACATCGCCCCGGGCGTCATCGCCCAGGGCTTCGCGATCGCGCTCGTCATGGGGTTGGCCGGGGCCGTCTATCCGGCCTATTGGTGTACGCGGCTGCTGCCCGTCGAGGCGCTTCGCGCCAAGTGAGCGGCCTAGTGGCCAACCTGTTTTTCCAGCGTCGGATCGGGCTGCCAAAGGTACAAGAAGCCCGGCAGCCGCGCGCGGTCCAGTCCCGGCATGCTCATCGGGATCACTCCTCCTTGCAGCGGCGAATTCGGCGTGATCGAGTACGCCGAGCGGGCGCGGTCGTTGGTGCGGTGGTAGAGCACGACGTGTGCCTGCGGCACACCGGCCATCTGCCTGGCCATTGCCACCGCGTCGTCCAGGTAACCGATTTCGTCGATCAGCTTCCGCTCCAGGGCTTGCCGCGCGGTGAAAACGCGGCCGTCGAACGTCGTCGGCTCGTCCGGATCGACCTCCGGCCGTCCTTCACGCACCACCCGGCAAAAACGCCCGTGGAACTCGTCGCACATCGTTTGCAGCAACTCGCGCTGTTCCGGCGCGAGCGGCTTGATTGGTGTCGCCAGGTCGATGTTGTCGCCGGCCTTGACGGGCGTGCCCTGCAAATTGAACTGCGCCATCGCGTCTTCGAGGTTGTAGACGTTCAGGATCACGCCAATCCCGCCGGTCACCGTCGTCGGGTGGGCCACGATGGAATCGGCGGCCGTGGCCAAATAATAGGCTCCGCCCGCGCCCAGATCCATCAGGCAGGCCACGACGGGCAGCCGCGTGCGTGCCTTGAAGCTGCGCAGGTCGTGCCACATGATGTCGGTCGCCGTCACGCCGCCTCCGGGACTGTTGATCCGCACGACCACGGCACGCACACACGGGTCGGCCGCGGCCGTGTCGAGCCGCTCGCGGAACAGCGAAACAGGGTTTTCGCCGAAGCTCGACAACCCGGTGAAATCGGCGTTGATCAACAAGCCGTCGACGTCGATCACAGCCACGCTCGGTCCGCCATCCGCGCCGCGGGGCACCGTCATGGCGACGACCGGTCCCTCGCCCAGTTGAGGTGGCGCACGGGACGTCACGTTTGCCCGTGTCGCGACATGGTGCGTTTTCGAAGCGCAAGCGGGCGCCGCGAGGCAAGCGACCACCAGCGGCAGTGTCGCCCACATCACTCCAACGCCCCGCTCGATGTTTCGCGTTCTTCGCACCCGGCGTTCCCTCGCCTTACCGACGGAGTGACCGGCAAATCCGTTACCTATAGCTTTCGGCCGGGAGAAGCAGGCAAACCACAAATACTCGACAACTGGCGCGAAACGGTGTCAAGTCGGGTAAACATTGCGGCGTGCGCGCTTGCGGCAAATTGCCGCGTGAAGTATACAATCGCGGCATGAACGCCATCGTCGTCGTGGTTGACCGGTTACATGTTGGTTATCTCGGCTGCTATGGCAACACCTGGGTGGCTTCGCCGGAGTTGAACCGCCTGGCCGTCGAGTCGTTCACGATGGACCACGCGATCATCGACAGCCCTTCGCTCGATGAACTTTACAGTTCGTTCTGGACGGGATCGCACGCTCTCCAGCGCCGGCAAGCGTGGCTCGCGGGCCGCGGCACGTTGGCCGGCGCGCTGGGCAAGGCCGGTATCGCCACCACGCTTATCAGCGATGACCCCCTTGTGAGTGGGCACCCGCTCGCCACGGGCTTTGGCGAGCACATCAGCATCGAGCCACCCTTGGCCTGCGACGCTGTGACGGCCCCGGACGTGGATCAGACGCACCTGGCGGGCTACTTTGCCGTGGCGGCCGATTGGCTCGGCAAGGCGCATAGCCCGTTTTGCCTATGGCTGCACACCCAGGGGCTTGCTGCGGCATGGGACGCGCCGCTCGAATTCCGCAATCAATACGCCGATCCCGATGAGGCCCCGCCTCCGACACTGGTCGACGTTCCGCATTGCCTACTGCCCGACGAATTCGATCCAGACCTTCGGTTCGGTATTTGCCAGGCTTATGCCGGGCAGGTCACCTTGCTCGACACCTGTCTGAGCGGACTACTCGCCGCGCTGGCCGAAAGTCCGTCGCACCGCGATACGCTGTTGGCGCTGGTTTCGCCTCGCGGCCTGCCGCTAGGCGAGCACCGCCGGATTGGAGTCGGCGATGAGGCGATGTACAACGAGTTGATCCATGTCCCCTGGCTGCTGCGGTTACCCGACGGCTCGGGCGCGGCGGCACGCAGCCATGCGCTGGTGCAGCCGGCCGACCTTCCGGCCACCCTTTGCGATTGGTGGAACGTGGCGCCCTTCTTTCCCGCCGGCGCCGGCCGGAGCCTGCTGCCGCTGGTGCGCGACGAGGCCGAAAGCATTCGCGACCGGGCATGTGTCGCGGCGCCCTGCGGCGAGCAGGGCATCCGCACGGCGGGCTGGTACCTCCATCAGACGGCGGTAAGGAGTGCGGCCAATGAGGGGACCGACGCCGTGGGTGTGGAGTTGTACGCAAAGCCCGACGATTTCTGGGAACTGAACGACGTCGCCGACCGCTGCCGCGACGTCGCAGGGGCGCTGGGCCGCGCATTAAACGACTTCCGTTCGGCCGCCGAGTCGGGAACCATCGACGCGTTGTCGCCGCTCGACGAGAGCTTGTAGTTGGCTATAGATAGGAAAAGAGCGGGGACGCCTCGAAAGCGGTTTAGAGTGGAGTTGTTAAATTCCCCCAAACCCCGTTACAGGAGGTCGTCCCCGTGAGTAAGAGCAAAGCGTATCGTTCGACGGATGTCAAGAAT
>DATLUO010000198.1 GCA_035533075.1 Pirellulales bacterium
CCCAAGGTGGGCGAGATCATCGGCGGCAGCCAGCGCGAGGAGCGGCTCGACGTGCTCGAACAGCGGATGCGCGAGCAAGGACTCGCGCCGGAAAACTATGGGTGGTATGCCGATCTGCGGCGCTACGGAACCGTGCCGCACGCGGGCTTTGGATTAGGGCTGGAGCGCGCCGTGCAGTTCATCACCGGCATGGCGAATATCCGCGACGTGATTCCGTTTCCGCGGACCCCCGGAAACGCGGAGTTCTGATGAGGGATGAGCGATGCGGGATGAGGGACGTGCGATCCCGACCATGGGCCGCAAATCACAAAGCACCGCTGTCGCCCGCTTCTGCCGACGTTGGCTTCTCGGCGCCAGGGCCTTTCAAGCGATCGAGCAGCGAGTGCAGCCGCGTCTGGTTTGCCTCCTGCTGGAAGGGATTGTTGTCGTCGGGCGGGACGGCGTTCGGATCCTCCGTCCTCCCTGGCGGTTTGCCACCGCCGCCAACACTGACGGCGCCGCGAGGCAGCTCGAACAGGGCCAGCGTCTCTTTTTGCTCATCCGACAAAACCGCTTCCAGCGAATCGCAAAGCTCTTGAGCTTCGTCTTGCGTCATCTTGTCGGGCTGACTGAGGGCCGCCAACTGGGCCGCCAGCTCGGCGGTTTGCTCGCTGTCAAATTGGCAGGAAATGCGCTTGCTCGCCAGATCGAGCTTGGCGACCAGCGTGGCGAGATTGCGTTTGCCGCGTGGGCCACCCGTGCCACCCATGCCGCCACCACCCATGCCGCCACCACCCATGCCTCCACCACCCATGCCGCCGCCACCCATGCCGCCGCCACCCGGCATCGTACCAGCCATTGCGGCGGGTGGAGGGCCGCTGTTGTCAACGAGCGATTCGAGGGGCGCATAGCCGTAGAAGTACAGTGTCACGAAACAGCCGCCGGCGCCCAGCACCAAGCCGAGCACGCCCGAGGTGATCCAGGCCGGAAGCGGTTTTTGGATGGCGTTTTTGGCCCCGGTGTTCCCAGCAGTGTCAGACATGCGTTCGCTCCAAAGATTAAGTTCAAGTTCGGGGAGATTTGACCTGGCGCGCTCTTCTTTGCCGGCGATGTGGCAGGTCTTCAGTCGTCGTTGAATTGAGTATCGGGCCGAATTTCGAGATACCAGGCCTTCCATTGGTTGATGGTCTGTTTTCGCGCCTCTTCCTCGCTGCTGGCGTTGACGCCCGACCCGCTGAACTTGCGGGCCATGAACCGCAAGGCGTCGATGGCCGCGATATAGACCTGCGGATCCGGATCTTTCAAGGCCTCGATGAGCAGCGGCACATGGTCGAGATTGCGGGTACGCCCCAGCAAGGTCATGGCGGCGGCGCGGGCCTCAGGCGATTTACCTTCCGCCATGCTGCGCAGCTTTTTCTGCATCTCCGTCAGATGGTCTCCGGCTTCCACCAAACTCTGCGCTTCGATCCCCCGCAGGGCCTCTTCGAAGTTGGGATCGTCGGGCACGAGCTTCTGCAGCAGTTCCTGCGCGGGGCCCTTCAAGGCCTTGGCCCGCACGCTGCCTCCCGCCAACTCGATGTCGCTGGCGTTGTCGGGCAGCCCGCGTCCGCCCACCAGCAGTCCGCCGCCGAACGTCTTGGCGTGTTCGATCGCTCTCTGGGTCGAACGCATCAGAAACAGCACGGCGAAGCAGGTGTCCGGAACGTGGTAGCCGCCCGTCTTCCAGCTTCCATCGGCGTCTTGCGTCTTGGCCAACAAGGCGTAGCCATCGTCATACCATTGGTTGTCGGCTTTGTGTTTGGCGTCGACCTCTTGAAGGAAGCTCTTATAGCGCTCCATGGCATACATGTAGTAGTACATGAACTGGGGCTTGTCCATCTTGTAGTCGCTGGTGTAGTTGGCGGCGAACCAACCGGCGCCGCGTTCCAAGGCTTGACTGACCTGTCTGGGGTCGACCATTTTGGTGAGCGCCTCGACTTGCTTGACGACGCGCTTCAACTGGGGTGGACCGGAGGACGATTGCGCCTCGTCCGGGGCGAACAGCCGCAAACTCGAAGCGCAGATGCCGAGGCTGCCCAAGCCGGCGGCCGACAAGCTGTGCCGCACCTCCTGCTGGGGCACCAGGGAGAACGATCCTGGATCGATGCCTTGGTAGCCGAACCCGCCCTTGGGGTCCTGCGTGCGCAGCAGCCAATTGGCCGCGCGTTCCCAGTGGTCGATGGGCACGGGGATGCCCGACATCATGCAGGACCACATCCCAAGACAACCATATTGGTGCATCGAGGTATCGCCCGTCTGCTGACCGGGATAGCCGAAGCCGCCGTGCGGCTTTTGCGCGGCCAGCAGGATCGCCAAAAGCTGCTCCATTTCGGGGCGGTATTCATCGTGGCCGGCCTCCAGCAAAAAAATCAGGCACAGGCCGATGTTGTAGATTTGCTGCAGATCGGGGATGCCTTTGTTCGCCAGCGCCGATCGAATGGACTGGACGGCCTCGATGACCTTTGGCTGATTCTTGCCGGTCTCTCTCGGATAGTGTTTGAGCACGCACATGCCCACGAGCGCATGAGCGCCCGGATGCTGGGCCCAACCCTCCGTGTCGTGCGTCTCCAGAAACTTGACTGCCTTTGCCACCACGGCCTTCACTTGCGGGCTTTCGGGCGTAAGGGCAAAGCTGGCCGCGGGGCTGGACAACAGGCCCAACGTGACGAACAAGCCGACGATGGGCGGTTGCCCGAAAACGACCGTCTTCGTGGCGGAGCACCACGTTGTGATGCACGACAAGAGGCTCTTCATGGATTCGCGGACTTGCAGGAACGGAGATTTGCCGCCTCGGAACACCGTCGATCCTAGGCGTGCGAAGAGGCCCGTGTCAAGCTCCGCGCACGGAAACGGGGAAACGGGTCGCAAGCTGCTACTTGCTGGACGGAGACCTGGAACCTGTGATAGTCTCTAGGCGAGGGTGGCTGGGGCAGAGCATCCATCAATCGACGACTGACAGAGCACTAGGAGGGGTCGGCCGTGTCTACGGGTCCTGCGTTCGACGTCAAGGAACAAATCAAACGCGCCGTCGACATCGTCGATCTGGTGGGCGAATCGGTCCCGTTGCGTCGCGAAGGCCGGGCCTATAAGGGCCTGTGCCCGTGGCACGACGATTCTCGCCCCAGCTTGCACGTCAATCCGGAGCGGCAAACGTTCCGCTGCTTCGTGTGCAATATCGGCGGCGATATTTTCACCTTTGTCGAAAAGCGTGAGAACGTCACGTTTCGCGAGGCCCTGGTCATTTTGGCCGAACGGGCGGGAGTTCCGCTGGCGCCGGGCCGCGGCGGCGCGTCGGCGGAAGAATCGGACGAGCGGCGGAAGCTGTTTCAGGCGGCGGCCTGGGCCGAACAGCAGTTTCACGATTGCCTGCTCAAAGCCGCTGAGGCCGAGCCGGCCCGCCGCTATCTCCGCGAGCGCGGCATCAGCGACGAAAGTATCCTGCGTTATCATTTGGGTTTTGCGCCGAACGAGTGGGACTGGCTGCAGAAACGGGCCCGCGCGGCATCCATCTCGCCCGCCACGCTGGAAAAAATCGGCCTGGTGCGGCCGCGGCCGCAAGGGCCGGGACATTACGACTTTTTCCGCGGCCGCGTGCTGTTTTCGATCCGCGACTTGCAGGGCCGCCCGGTGGCGATGGGCGGGCGGGTGTTGCCTGACGCCAGCGACCAGAAGGGGGCGAAATATATCAACACGCCCGAAACACCGCTGTTTTCCAAAAGCCGGCTGCTCTACGGCCTCGACTTGGCCAAAGACGCCGTCAGCCGCAGCCGCACGGTGATGGTCATGGAGGGCTATACCGACTGCCTGATTGCCCAGCAGTGCGGCATCCAGAACGCCGTGGCCGTGCTCGGAACGGCTCTGGGCGAGCAGCACATCGGCATTTTGCGGCGGTTCGCCGACCAGGTGCTGCTGGTGCTCGACGGCGATGCCGCCGGCCGGCGGCGGGCCGATGAGATCCTGGAGCTGTTCGTTTCGGCCCAGCTCGACCTGCGCATTCTGACGTTGCCCGACGAGCTGGACCCGGCCGATTTTCTGTTGGCTCGCGGATCGGCGGCTTTCCAAAACCTGCTCGGCACCGCGGTCGACCCGCTAGATCATAAGCTGCGCATCTTGACAGCCGGAGTTGACGCTCACAGCGGTATTGGCCAAATCCAGAGGGCACGGGAGGAGATGCTCCGCATTTTGGCCAAAGCGCCGTGGCCGGAGGACACCACGGCACGGATTCGCGAGGCCCAAATCCTCAACCGCTTGGCGCAGCGGTTTCGCGTTCACGAACTGACCCTTCGTGAACGATTGCAGGCTTTACGCGAAAAACCCAATCGGTCGCGGGCAACGGCCGCCACAGACGTGCCGGAGCCGGCCGCCCCGCCGCCCAAGCCGGGAATTCTCGATAAAGCCGAGCAGGAACTGCTGGAAATCGTGTTCCAGTCGCCCCAATGGGTGCCGACGATCGCCGAGCAATTGCCGCCGGCGGTATGGCGTTGTTCGCGTCGCCGGGGCGTGTTTGCCGCTTGTTGCCGGCTGGCGGCGGCGGGCGTCGTGCCCACCGTCGAGCGGTTGCTATTGGAGATCGACGACGGACAGCTTAAAACGCTCATCATTGAGCTTGACGATCTCCAAAAGTGTCGTCCACGCCCCGATGCCGAAGGGGAGGTGACGCGGCTTTTGGCGATGATCCGCAATCCTTCCGCCGTGGCCCCGCGCGTCCTGCGACCCACGCCGAGCGACGCGAACATGAGCGAGGAGGAACTGCTGCGGATCATCGAACGGGGGCGGCTCCGGCACGGTATTTCCGCGCCCACGGATGGGTAAGGATGCCTTGACCGGTTGGCCTCGATCCGGCGAACTTGTTTGCGCCGCCGGTCCTGGTCATAATTTCGATTATCTTGCATCGCGCCGTTCGGCGCCGGAGGAAGATCAGATGCACCATTTGGACCAAGATCTTTCGGAATTGGTAGCAACGGGCAAGGCCCAGGGATATCTGACCTACGATCAGGTCAACGAATACCTGCCCGACGAAGCCGTCAATCCCGACAAACTCGACAGCCTGCTCGTGGCCCTGGAAGAGATGGGCATCACGCTGGTGGAAGAACCGCCCCAGCCCCTGGCCGAAGCTGCCGACGCCGACGCGGACGCGTCGGGGGCGCGAGCGGCCGAGGACGAGGCGGCGCTCGACGACGCGCCGGCCATCAATCTCGATGAGCCGGCCAAGTGGAGCGACGACCCGGTGCGGATGTATCTGACGCAGATGGCCGTCATTCCGCTTTTGACCCGCGACCAAGAGATCGGCCTGGCCAAGAAGATCGAAATCACCCGCAAGCGGTTCCGTCGCACCGTGCTCTCCTGCAACCTGGCCATGGAGAACACGATCGAGACGCTGGGCAAGGTGCATGAAGGCGTTTTGCCGTTCGACCGCACGATCAAGGTCTCGCTTACCGAGTGTTTGACCAAAGAGCAGATCATGGCGCGGATGCCGCACAACCTGCGGACGCTCACTTATCTGCTGGAGCAGAACCGCCGCGACTTCCGCACGGCCGGCAGCAAGCGGCTGCCGCGGGCCGAGCGGCTGGCTGCCCGCAAGCGGTTCCTTTTGCACCGCGCGAAAGCCTTGACGCTGGTGGAAGAGTTGAGCCTGCGCACCCGCCGCGTGCAGCCGATGGTCCGCGAGCTGGAAAAAATCTCCTCTCGCATGGAGGAGTTGCAAGCCGACTTGGCCGAGCTGGGTCGCAACTCGGCGGCCAAAGACGAGCGGGCCAATCTGCGAAAAGAGTTCCGCGACCTGCTCATGCTGACGCTCGAATCGCCGGCCGCGCTGCGGCGGCGCTGCGAGCTGATGCGCGGCCAGTACCAAGATTACGAGCGGGCCAAGCGCGAGCTGTCGGGCGGAAACCTGCGGCTGGTGGTCTCGATCGCCAAGAAATATCGCAACCGCGGCCTGAGCTTCCTCGACCTGATTCAAGAGGGAAATACGGGGCTGATGCGGGCGGTCGACAAATACGAGTATCGCCGCGGTTACAAGTTTTCCACCTACGCCACGTGGTGGATCCGGCAGGCGATCACGCGGGCCATCGCCGATCAGGCCCGCACGATTCGCATTCCGGTCCACATGATCGACGTGCTGTCGCGACTGCGAAACGTGTCGAAGCGGCTCTTGCAGGAGCTGGGCCGCGAGCCGACGACCGAAGAAACGGCCGCCGCGGCGAATATCAGCCTGGACGAAACCCGCCGCGTACTGACCATCGGCCGGCATCCGGTGAGCCTTGACCGCCCGGTGGGCGAGAGCGAAGACAGCGCGTTCGGCGAGTTCATCGAAGACCACGGCACGCAGAGCCCCATGCGGTCGGCCTCGCAGTGCATGCTGCGGGAGAAGATCGAGGGCCTCTTGAAAACGCTGACTTATCGCGAGCGGGAAATAATTCGCTTGCGCTACGGGCTGGGAGACGGCTATACTTATACATTGGAAGAGGTTGGCCGAATCTTCAAGGTCACGCGCGAGCGTGTGCGGCAAATTGAAGCCAAAGCGGTCCGCAAGCTGCAACATCCCGTGCGAAGCAAACAGCTCGAAGGGTTCCTCGAAGGAATCGCCGGGTAGCGTTGTGGTGCGGGCATGCCGCGGAACGAGCCAACCGCTGGTCAATCGACCAGCGGTTTTTTTATGATAGGGGTGTGCGGGGCGCGGCAGGCGCCCGGCGAGAACTACGTCTTTTACATGGGGAGCGACCGATGTCCGCCACTGCTGGAGTGTTACGCGAGCTCCACCGCATTCATCGACAATTAGGCGACCTGCGCGAACGGCTCGACCGGGGGCCGAAGCAGATCAAGGCCCGGCAGGGCTCCGTGACGAAGCTGGAGGCCGAGTTGGCCCAGGCCAAGGCCGAGACCAAGGCCGCGCGCGTCGGTGCCGACCAGAAGCAGCTTCTGCTCAAAAGCGGTGAGGCGAAGATTCGCGACCTGAAGGCAAAGCTCAACGCCGCCAGCAGCAACCGCGAATATCAGGCGCTGAAAGACCAGATCGCCGCCGACGAAATGGCCAACAGCGTGTTGGCCGACGAAATCCTGGAAGCCTTGGAAAAGATCGACGGCTTCGCGGCCACCATCGGCGAGGCCGAGCAGAACCTGGCCAAGGGTCGGGAAGAGCTGACCAAAGTCGAGCACCAGGTGCGGGAGCAGCACGACCGCCTGATCGCCGACGTGCAGCGGCTGGAGAGCGAGCTGAAGACGGTCGAAGTCGGCTTGCCACCGGATTTTCGCGACGCCTATCAGCGCGTGGTGAAAGGCAAAGGCTCCGACGCCATGGCGCAGGTCGAAGGCGAGACCTGCGGCGGCTGCTATCACCGTCTGACTTCCAACATCGTCAGCTCGCTGTTGATGGACCATCTGGTCACCTGCCAAAGCTGCGGGCGGATGCTGTATTTGCCCGAAGACCGCACGCCGGGCGGGAAGTGAGGAGGAGCGAAGGAGCGAAGCAGCGAGGGGCGCGGCGCAATGCCGAATGACGAATTCATTCTTTCGTTCCGCCACCAATTGGCATGCGCGAAGGAAGCCGAGAGCGCTGGTCACGCATGAAATCGGCCGCGGAGCGGCGACGGAGTTTATCCGTGGGTGTCAACCCACGGTTCAAGGGTCGCTCAATTCTCGTCAGCCGCGTAGCGGCGGCGGAGAATGCTTCCGTGGGTTGGCAGCCACGGCTAAACTCCGTCGTCCCTCCGGGACGGATTGCCGCGTCCAGCGGAACGAACGTAAACGGAAAAAGCGATGCCTGAAGTTGAAGTCACCGTTTACTACCTGGAAATGCTGAGCCATGCGCATCGGGCGGTGCCGGCGCCGCGGGAGGGGCTCACGGTAGTCCATGCCAGGCGGCCGACCGTCGGCTTCTACCGCTTTCTCTATAACGCCGTGGGCGAGGCCTACAACTGGCATAGCCGGGGCAGCCGTCCCGATGCGGAACTCGCCGCGCTCATCCAAGACCAACTCAACGAGGTGCATGT
>DATLUO010000199.1 GCA_035533075.1 Pirellulales bacterium
TCCGGAACTGCGTGCCGAGGCCGCCCGCATCCGCGAGCGTGCCCGCGGCATGCGCGCCGAGCTGAAGCGGCACTCGAACGAGCCGAACTGGGACCTGGTAAAGGTGGAGGTGTCTCGGCCACTTTACGAGCTGCGCGACCGAGTGGCCGAAGAGCTATTGCGGCGCACCTCGAAAGACGCGCTCTTGCCGCTGGACCGCGACCCGGTTCCACCCAAGTATTCCGAAAAGACGCGCCGTTACTACGAGCGGCTGGGGACGGGTCGATGACGGTGGGCGACCAGCCGCTCGGGGCAGTGACACGGATCATGGCTACATTTTCGCGACGCTGATCTTCTTGTTGGTCTGGAGTTGACACCGCCAGATAGTCGCTTTGGCGGTCGAGGCTTTTCAACCGCGCGCCCAGCGCGGCCCGCGATGCCCGTGCTCGACCGACCGGCTACGCACCTGGGCCGCTCGATGGCGGCAGGCCGGCAACACCGATGAGTTCCTGCGCGACCGCTTCTTCACCGCGCTGGCTGCCTCACGCGGCTTGCCGGCGCGGCCGGTCGATGAGGAACGCGCGATTGCGGTTTTAGTGGCTGCCGGCGAGGAGCTAAAAAGCCCGCTGGGCTATAGCCCGATTACCGATGTGCCTTTGCTTGCGTCCGCGGGGCTGTTGGCCGACGAGCAGCTTGTGCTTGAAATTGGCCGCGCCACGCAGTTGCTCAAGGCCCTCCAAAGGCGCTCGATGAATCGGTGCCCGAGACCGCCAGCGGCGAACAGGTGACGCGCTACGGCAAGCGATATGGTTAGGTGCTGGTGACCAACTATTGGGAGTTCGTGCTTGTCGAACCGCGCGCAGGCGATCAGCGGTACGCTGGCTGAGCTCGACGTCTGAAAATCTTGTCGTGCAGGCGCATCGACCTCGACGACGGCCAAGCCGTCATCGCGGGGGCGTTTCTTGAGCTTTGCGCTCCGTCAGGCTACCGTTCGACAAAGTTCCAAAAGCGCTCGCACGGCGCCCGCCGCATCCGCTCGAATGTCGGCGTCGCGTCGATCGCCCAAAAACTCGGCGACTCGCATTGGTCCGACCGAGTCGACGCCCTCGAAATCTCTTGCGAGAATCGCAATCGCATCTTCCGTGGGTTGAGCGCCCAGCAGCGGCCGGAGTCGCTCGAACGCGTCGTCGATGCCCGTGCCGTAGTTCTGCAGCAAGTAAACCAGATCGTAGGCGTCCTTGTTTTCGCCCCGTCCTCCGAAGGCCAGTGCTTTCAAGACGGTGAAGGCTCCGGCCTCGCAAACCCACAACTCGCGGGCCGCTTGTTCGTGGTGCAATGTCTCGCCCGCCAGCGTCACCAGCCGCCTATCTTCAAACGCCAGCTCCAGGCCCGGCGTGATGACGGCGGCGAAGCCTTCCTCGAGATTTCGCAACGAACCGCCGCGGTCGCTCTCCGAAGTGGCGGGGATCAGGAAGTCGACCGTGACGCGACGCCCTTCCGATTCGATGCGCCAGCGTTGGTTTGTCGTCCGCCCAGCTTCGTTCGTGTCGGGTTGAAATCCGGCGGCCCGCAGACGTTCGCAAAGCTCGTGATATCGCTCGTCGTCCAGGATGCGGATTGCCAGGCCAAGATCGACGTCCATCGTACCGACGTGCAGCGATCTGCCCGCCGGCAAGCTCTCTTGCGGCACAAGCAGGCTGGGAACGAGTCCGCCCACGATAACGAGATCGTCGCGTAGGTCGCCCAACTTCCTGGCGATGTAGAGGCTGGCGGCATGCACCAGCCGCACGGCGGCGGGCGAATAGGCCACGGCAGCGGCCGGCTTACTCTCCATGCCGCCCCCAGTTCAAAAACTTCTTGCGCAACTCGGCGGCGGCGTCTTTGGCCCGCTCCGGTTGTCCCTTGAGGTCGAGGTAGGTTTGAACGGGACTCACACAGCGGATTGCCTCACGGACCTGGCTGGCCGCAAAGACGCCCTCATCCTGCGGAACGACCAACCAGAGATTCGCTCCGCTCGGTTGCTCTTCGAATCCGATTTCCTTGAGAACCGCCCGCGACGGCATGGCCGAAAGATAAACGGTCACCAGCCGAAACGCCGCGTAATGCTGATAGAGCCAGGCGGCCGCCAGACCGGTAGCGACAAAGTTTGCTTGGTGCCGGGCGAGCTGCCCTGCCAGCTTCGCCAGCAACGCTTCGCCCGACCGGGCGAACACGTGGCCTTTGAGGATGCGGTGGCGGCCAAAGTCGTAAGCGTCGCGCCAGGCGTCGAGCAACAAAGCGGGATCGCGCGGCCGCACCGCTCCCGTGTCGTTGGCGTCGAGGTACTCCTCCTGCTCGAGCCGCCGCACGATCTTGCTGACGTACCCGTCGTCCAGCCCCGTTTCGCGGGCAAGTCCGCTTTGCGTCTGAAACTGTTCGGGACGAAGCAGAAGCCGACGTGACACGCGCGAGCTTTTGGGGGCGAACACGTTGGGCGGCCGTCCGCGCGCGGCGTACTTGTTTGGGCGTCCGTGGACCCAGATTTTCAGCCCCGGCGCGACGATCTTGGCATTGCCCGAAAGATCGAGCCACGAGACGCCCGCCTCTTCACACAAACGCTCTCCGACCGGCCCCATGAACGGCACGACCATCAGCGGCACCGTGTTTTTGCGGCGAACTTCCTTGGCTTGCTCGCTGAGATGGCGGATGGCACCCGCGAGCGGCCCGGCGGAAGCGACATTTTTGTATTCGGCCACGAAGCACCGGCCCGGCGTCGAAACGACTAAGTCGCGTCGGCGCGATCCCGCTGCTTCCCGCACGCAAATGTCCTTCAACGGCTGGCCCAGCAGTTCGGCCAGCGTGTCGACGATTTCCGGCGCGGCGTCATTTTCGCGAGGCGGCGTCATCCTTACTAAAATAGCTCGCCTGAAACGATTGTCAACATGACCGTCCGAATCAGGCATCCGTTCGCCGGCCGCAAAACGCGCGTGGAATTGTAGGGTTACTCGATCAGCCAGCCGACCTTTTCGAGCTCTTTCTCGATTCTCGCCGCCGCGACGGGCGTTTCGAGAATGATCGGAACATCTTTGGGCAGAAGGCGGGACACTCGGCGAAAGGCGAGCATGCTTTCGTAGTTCAAAGGTTCATGG
>DATLUO010000200.1 GCA_035533075.1 Pirellulales bacterium
CCAAGCTCTGCCCCAGCCACCGCCAATGTCTCATTCCCAGCCGCGTGAAGTTTACCCCGTCAGCGCCGCCTCGTCGACGCCAAGCTCGGCGATTGCATTTACGCCTCGGCCGGAGCGAAGGCAAGCTGCTCGAGCGCTTTCAAGCTTTGCAGCACGGAGTCACGCGGCACCTCCCGCCAGCCGGCCAGCTTGTGGTGCAGAATCGCCAACTTGAACGACTCGAAGGCCTCAGCCAGATCGTCGGGCAATTCCGGCAGATCCGCGAACGGCCGCACCGGCGTACCGGACGAGTCGGCCGGATAGGCGGCCGAGTCCGCGTCGAAGGGCGTTCCGCTTTCAATGTCTTCACTCGCATCTTCGTGATCGTCGGCGCGTGACCGCTCGCGGGCAGAGGCGCTCGGCGAGCTTTCGCCCGGTTCACTTGCCAGATCGCGAACGACGCCCATCGCGGCCGAATCTGCGGGACCGGCATCTTCGTCGAACTCGGCCTCGACGATCTCCTCGTCGCGTGGCTGGGAGTTCTTGCCGCCGAGCGCCTCCCAGCGCTGGGCCCGCATGTCGCCGACGGACCAGCGGCTTTGCACGGCCCCTTCCAGCCACATTTCGGCGTCGGACCAGTCGATGGCGGCCTGGAAGTGGCTCCAGTAGAGACCGGCGTAGGTTTCGCGGACGGCCTGGAACCGTTCATAGACCCGCCGCAGCCGGCCGACGTGCTGGCTGCTCACCTGCCCGACACGCCGGCTCCAAGCGTCGTCGGAGTATTCCTGCACGGCCGCTCCCGACGCCTTGAGCGTCTCTCGCCAGTCGTGGATGATTCGTCCTTTTTCCCAATTCGTCGTACTGATCAGCCCTCGCCACTCGCCGACGTAAGGCAGCGATGCTTCGTCGGTCACAACGACGTCATGCACTTCCGGTTGCTCCGTAACTGCTCGGACCACCTGCGTTTTCCCCCTGAAATCGAGACTTCGTGTCGCGTCGGCCGCCGCGACATGGGCGGCGCGTGAAGGGGCGATTCTATTCGATGGTGGTCGTTGGCACGAACACAAAATGAAGGCCGCCTGGCCTGACGTGATGCCTGCTCGCCGGAAGCACCGGTCAACTATGAACTTGGCGACGGCTTGCACTCCGTGGCGAAAGCCAAGCTGCTTGGGGAAAACCTGTTACGCCGCACGCGGCCACCGCCCATTGTTTGAAAGCGTCCCGCACGCAGTATAGATTATCGGAATGCACTCAAATCTTAAACGCGGCCTGGGGCTCGTTTTGCTCATCGCCTGCTGTCACGGCCCGCGACCGGCCTCGGCGCAGGACAAGCCATCTCTCTCCGAACGATTGCTGCCGTTGATCGAGGCCCATCAAGGACGCGTGGCCGTGGGCGTCGAACGCCTGGATGGCGACGACCGCTTCGCCTATCACAACGACGAGGTGTTTCCGACGGCGAGTCTCATCAAGTTCCCGGTGCTGATCGAGCTTTATCGGCAGGCGGCGGAGGGCCGCGTCGATTTGAAGGCCCAGGTCACCTTGCGGGCCGCCGACAAAGTGCCCGGTTCCGGCATTCTCACCTCGCACTTCTCCGACGGCGCGACCTTCGCGCTGGTCGACGCCGCGCGGCTGATGATCGCCTATTCCGACAACACGGCCACCAATCTGGTGCTCGATCAGATCGGCATCGCCGCGACCGGCGAAACGATGCGGGCGCTGGGCTGCTCGAATACGCGCATTCACAGCAAGGTGTTTCGCGGCGACACATCCATCGACCCCGAGCGAAGCAAGCGCTACGGACTGGGCAGCACGACCGCCGCGGAAATGGTGCTGTTGCTCGGCAAGCTGCACCGGCGGGAGCTGGTGAGTCACGAGGCGAGCGAGGCCATGCTGGCCCATCTGAAAACGTGCGACGACAAGCACAAGTTCCGGCGGTTCTTGCCCGACGACGCGGTGTTGGCCTACAAGACGGGCAGTCTCGACGCCGTGCGCACGGCGGCCGGCATTCTCTACCCGTCCGGCGGCCCGGTGGCGTTGTGCGTGTTGACCGCCGAGAACGAAGACCGCCGCTGGACCCGCGACAACGCCGGCGACCTGCTCTGTGCCGAGATTGCCCGCGAGGTCTACGCCGCGTTCGACCGCCGCTGACGATGACTTTCACAACGCGGATGCCCCCCTTTTGTCTGGGCAGCAATGCCAACCGAAACCTTTCTACACAAGCACTTGCGCCGCATGACCCCCGCCGGCTTCAACGCGATTTGCCGGAAATTGTGCGCTTTGCCGCGCCGAGTCATCGACCCGCGGCGACAAGCCGTGGACTTTGGGGTTCGAAGGCTGCCAACCGATTTCGAAGGCCGCCAAGTTCCAACGACCTTGTGGTGTAGGCGTCTCGCCTGCGCGAAAGCCAAAAACCCCGTATGCCAGCGAAGATGGCCAACTTTGCCGCTCGGCATCGCAGCCTACTGCCTGCGTCTCGGCCGGCAGAGATCACCAGCGCGCTGGTGATCTTCGCTTCACGGCAACTCATTATGTTCGCAGTTGGCCATCTTGGCACATCTTGTGGTTGCCGCTCGGATAGCCACAACATGTTGTGGTTCGAGTTCGAACCCGGATCCCTGATGCCTGCAGTTTGCCGACTTGTCATGTCTCGGCGGCCGGTTCATGCTAGTTCCCGCACGCGATTCATGGATGGAGGGATTTTCCCACTTGCCCTCTTGCCCACTATCGGATAAGATTGCTGGAGAAGGACAATTTTGATCGCCATGATTACGAAACAAGTAGATTCCAAGGGTCGTGTGACCCTTGGGGCTGAATTCGCCGGAAGCTTGGTCATCGTGGATGACAGCGAGCCGGATGCCGTCGTGATCCGCAAGGCCGTCGCCATTCCAGAACGGGAGGCGTGGCTTTACCGGAACCCCGAGGCATTGGCCGCCGTGCGGCGCGGGTTGGAGCAGGCGCGGAACGGTGAATTCAGCGGGAACCCACCCGACCTCGAAGCAGACGCTAACTAAAGGCTTGGCGTCGATCTGGCACGCCGTTGAATTACGCCCCAACACCTCGATGTCGAAGCCCTCGACGCTGGCCATGCCGCCGCTATCAACACGGTAGCCATTCGGCGTCCATCCGCGACGCGAACCAGGCTTGCCGATCGATTCTCCTAGGGTCGTAGGTCAGAACCTGGTGATCGCCGCGGAGAAACTTTTTTGCGCGACACTTGAACCACAGTTTGCGCCACGAAAAGCCTCGCGGATAAAACAAGCCGACGATGGCCAACGACCTCGCCTCGGCCACGACGTAGTTGAAGCTGCCGTGCCGCGTGTTTCGGATCGCCTCGTCCAGCTCGGAGGGACGATAGAGACGCATGTCGGGGTCGGGATCGTCAAGCGACATCTGCGCAAGCTCGCGCGCGTCGGCCACAGGTCTCGACGTGCCGAGCCCGAAGCCCTGCTCGCGTACCTGCACGATGAACCCGAACTCGCCGGGCAACATTGTTTTGCCCGGGCAGTGCAGATGGCAGAGGGCCGACTTCGTGCCGTGCTCCGGCATGTTCGCGTCGCCCATCAGCATTAGGCAGCCAGGTGGCAGGGCCAAATATCCGTCGTCAGCACGGACACGCTCGCGGGCGCCGGCCGGTTCGTACGCCAGGCATGGATAGTCGCCGCTCAACAGCGACCTTGCCCGCCAGCGGAACAGCGTTTTCCGCAGCGACCATCCTTGCGGAAAGAAAATTCCCACGGGCACCAGATAGGGGCTATCGACGACGACGTAGTTGAGCTCGCCGTTTCGCGTGTTGCGGATCACTTCGTCCAGTTCGCAGGGCCGGTAAAGCCGCCGGTCGGGGTCGGCGTGGTCGACCCGCATCTCCTCGACTTCGTGTACGTCCCACAACTGGCGCGAGGCGGCGAATTGGAAACCGCCCTCGCGGGCCTCGACCAGATAGCCGAATTCGCCCGGCAACCTGGTCTGCCCCGGGCAATGGATGTGGCAGACGGCGACGGTGTTGTGGGGCCGGGGCCAACCGGAGCGCGTCGACCAAGCGGCCATGACGAGCGAGCAGCCTTTCGGGACGGCCAGAAACCGCCGGTCTTTGGGCGGCAGCAGGTCGAGAATCGGTTGCCAGTTTTTGCCGCTGTCTTGGGTGATCAGCGTGCGGGGGTCCATTCCGCCGGAGCGAACGCGGTCCCAAAGGTCTCTGATCGTGACCGGCCCGAACGCGCGTTCGCCGTCGAGGTAATACCAGGTGGCCATATTCCTTTGCTCGCGCCGCCGAAATGGTAGAGGTAGCCGTCTTTCATAGCGCCGAATCTCTCGGTTGAACAGTAGGCACCAAAAAGTAGCAGCCTTTCGGCTCTTGGATGAATTCCATTCGTTGATCCATTTGCGGCGCGACGGGCTCGTTCGATCCGCACCTCCCATGCCGTGACGTAAGTCCTTATTCTGCCTTGTGTGATGCAGTCAATTTGATGCCGTTCTGTCCCGTTGTGAGACGCCTCGCGATGATTGCTCGACGCTGCTGTCAGGCCGGTGGCGAATTGGAAACCGCCCTCGCGGGCCCGACCCGTCGTAACGGGTTCACGCGGGGCGTTGCCGCGCGCCGCGGCCTTTTTGTCGCGCGCATTTTGGCAGAACGTTGAAAACGGCCAACTTGCGGCTATTATATCCTATCTTCCGCAGGTCATTCCGGCAATTTCCGGGAGTTTCCAGGGGCGGGCATCATTGGCCGTAGGAATCGGGCGAGAGGCCGAGTAGCTTGAGGATCTGCCGCTGCACGGGCGTCAGTTCCGTGACCAGCACTTGCGGC
>DATLUO010000201.1 GCA_035533075.1 Pirellulales bacterium
CGACGAGCCCGCCGATAAGGTGATCTTCCACCTGCCCGTCACAAGGCCCTGGTTGAGGCAGCTCGTTCTGGGCCTGGCCCTGCACTGCCATAGTTCGTTCCGTGGCATTCAGGATCTGCTCGGCGACGTGTTCGACACCTCGCTGTTCATCGGCACCATCCACAATGTTCTCCACAACGCGGTGGCTCAAGCGCGCGAGGCCAACGCGCGGCCGGATTTGTCGCGGGTCCGAATCGATGCCGCTCAATAGGCCGGCGTAGTCGTGCAATTCGCGTGATCGGCTTTTCCTGCTCGACGCCGGGGGCCAGACTTACTGGGGCGACCAGTTCGTCAACCACGGCGCCCAAAATGAAACCGTGGTCGGCGGCTTCCTCGGTTCGCCGGAATACGACGCGAGCGCGACCCGCGGGCAAAGCAACCGCGCCCTCTGGGTCGAGAGCGCGATCGAGGAGGTCTTTCATCGGACCGCGACACAGAGCGACGTCGCTTTCTGGGAAAGCCTGATGCAATGAATCCGCCGGCCAACGCGGCCAGGATCCCACCGATGAACTATTCAGCCCGTAATCTGGCATTTCCACGTCGACGTGCCAAGCGTGTGGCGGACGACATGTTATAATAAGTTCGCTTGATCGAGGATCTTTTCTATGGCTGTGCCGCTTTCTACAAACCGGTTTGTTTCCGTGGAACCGTCGCCCGTGGTTCTGCCGCTGGAGAACGGCGATCATCTGACGCGCGCCGAGTTCGAGCGCCGCTACATGGCCATGCTTCGCGGCGACAAACGGCAGGTCAAGGCCGTCGCCGAGAGCGGTCTGGCCTCCGCGGCGCACGTGCGGTTCGTGGCCGCGCTCGAGAAGCGATTGAGACGGACCGAGTTCCAACGCAAGCCACGCGAGCACTAACCTATGTCTTTCATCCCCCGAACCACAAGAATCTCGCTGACCATCCTGCTCTGGTTTGCCGCCACGCTCACCGCCCGCGCCGACGATCGCCCCAACGTGATCCTGATCATGCTCGACGACCTCGGCAGCGTTGATCTGGGTTGCTACGGCGCCGCCGATCTGCACACGCCCAACGCCGATGCCCTGGCCGCACGGGGAGTGCGCTTCACGCAGTTCTATTCGGCCGCTCCGGTCTGCTCGCCTTCGCGGGCCGGCACGCTCACGGGCCGCTGGCCGGTGCGGGCGGGCGTGCCGAGTAACTGCGCCTCGCAAAAGGGTGGCAAAGGGGCGCTGCCGCCCGGCGAAGTCACGATGGGCGAAATGTTCCGCGCCGCCGGCTATGCCACCGCGCACATCGGCAAGTGGCACGTCGGTTATACGCCCGAAACATCGCCCCGCGCCCAGGGCTTTTTACACAGCTTCGGCCACATGGGCGGCTGCATCGACAACTACTCGCACTTCTTCTACTGGAACGGCCCCAACGTCCACGACCTGTGGCGGAACGAAGCCGAGGTGTTCTACAACGGCCGCTTCTTTCCCGACCTGATGGTCGAGGAGGCAGGCCGCTTCATCGACGAGCACCGCGACGGGCCGTTCTTCATGTACTACGCGATGAACGTGCCGCACTATCCATATCAAGGCGACGAGAAGTGGCTGAAGCGGTTTCGCGACCTGCCCTATCCCCGCAACTTGTACGCGGCCTTCGTGGCGGCGCTCGACGAGCGGCTGGGACAGCTCCTCGCCAAGCTCGAATCGCTGGGGCTGAGCCAGCGGACGATCATCGCCATGCAAAGCGACAACGGGCACTCGACCGAGGAGCGGGCGCATTTCGGCGGCGGCAGTGCGGGCAAATACCGCGGCGCCAAGTTCAGCATGTTCGAAGGGGGAATCCGCTTGCCGTGCATCGTCTCGTGGCCCGGCAAGCTGCCGCGCGATGAGTCGCGCGACCAGCTTGCCCATGCCTGCGACCTGCTGCCCACGTTGGCCGAGCTGGCCGGCGTGCCGACGCCCAACGTGCATCTCGACGGCCGCAGCCTGGCCGCCGTGTTGCGTGATTCGTCGGCCGCCACTCCGCACGTCGAGCGGGCGCTGCACTGGCAGGTGGGTGAAGGACCGAGCGCCGACTGGGCCGTGCGCGAGGGCGATTGGAAGCTGATCGGCCGGACGCGCGACACCACTCGGGCCGACAAAGGTGCCCAGGTCGTTACGATCTTTCTGGCGAACGTGAGGACCGATCCCAGCGAGACGACCAATCTCGCCGAAACGCATGCCGACGTCGTCAGCCGGCTAAAAAGGCTGCACGACGAACACCTGGGCAAGTCCGCAGCCGGTCTGTAGCAAACGGCCGCTGTGGCGTTCCGCGGAGCGTGGGCACGCCAATTGCCCTATTTTCCCGGCGGGGCCTCAATTCGAAGGGAGACATTGCCATGAGAGAAGCACGCATTACCTTACCGGAACTCGGCTTGATTGCCGGCACACGCGGGGCATTGGGGGCGGGCGTCGGTCTGCTGCTGGCCGATTGTTTGACGCACGAGCAGCGGAAGGCGGTCGGCTGGACGCTGTTCCTGGTGGGCGCAATCAGCACAGTGCCGCTCGCTTTCGAAGTTTTGGGAAAAGGAGGATGGCATGATACGCAAGCTCAAATCAGGTGAATATCGGCTCTATTCGCGGAAGATCGATCCGGGCACCGGCCATCGCCGCAATCTGGGCACTTTCGACTCGCGCGAAAAGGCGGTCCAGCACGAACGCGAGATTCAGTTCTTCAAACGCCGCGGCTAGCGGTCTCGTAGGGTGGGACCAGCGAGCTTGCGAGCGCCGGCCCACCATCCTCAAGACCATAGGAACTTAGGCAATAGGCGTTGGGCGTTAGGGCATTATTAGAGGACCGCACCTAAAGCCTAACGCCCATCGCCTAAGGCCTCCATTACGGTGGGCCGGCGCTCGCAAGCTCGCTGGTCCCACCCTACCAGCTTAAGCGCTTCCACCCTTGCCCAACCGTCGCGGCCCGGCTACAATCACCTAATGATTTAGGTGTTCGAGGAGGTGCCACTTGTCCGAAGCAACGCCCAGCGGCCGCGAGCTGGAGATTCTCAAGGTTCTGTGGGACATCGGCCCGGCCAGCGTGCGCGAGGTGCATGAGCGAATGTGCCCCGGCGGCGAGCTGGCCTATAACACAGTGCAGACGCTGCTGCGGATTATGGACGAGAAAGGACTGGTCGCGCACCGCACTCGCGGCCGGACTTTTGTTTACGCCGCCCGTCGCAGCCGCGACGACGAAGCTTCTCGGTTGCTGCGGCGGTTGTTCGACGGCGCCGTCGAGCAGTGCGTCGTCAGTCTGCTGAATGCCGCCGATAGCAGCGCGGAAGAGCTAAAGCGGCTGGAAAAGCTGATCGCCGACGCCCGACGGCGAAAGCAGGCCGGCCAGAAGGGAGCACAGCCATGACCTGGGACGCGGCGATGTACGAGTTTGTCGCGCGAGGATTTGCCGCCACGCTGCCGCTGTTGGTCGTCTCGGCCGCGGTCGTAGCCGCCTCTCGGCAGCCCGTGCGGCGCGTGCGGCTGATTGAGTTGACGTTTCTTGCTTGCCTGGCCGCTCCGTGGCTGGGGTGGTTGCCGGTCGTGCCCCACTGGTCGGCCGCGGCGATCGCGCGACGACTGCCGGCACAAACGCCAGTTAGCCCGAACGTCACGACGGACCATCGAAACGCGGCCCGACACTCTGACCGTGAAGCACCGCGCGACGACGCCAAGCGACCGTCGTTTTCGCGTGCGCGAGCGCCGGCAGACGATTTGCGCGCGGCGAAACAACCACTGGCCGGCGCAACGCGCTCGCCGCAACCGCCCGTTGTGGCCTTCGACCTCCGCCGCTGGATTGTGATTGCGTACCTGGTCGGCGTGAGCGTCATGACCGCGTGGTGGTTGTTTGGCATGGTCGGGCTGCTGCGATTGTTGCGATCGGCCGAAACGGCCGGCGAGCGGTGCCGCAAGGAATTTGACGAGGTCGCGGGCAAAGCCGGTCCGCGGGTAAGGCTGCTGGTCGGCTCGCACATCGAACAGCCGTTCACTTTTACCTGGCATCGGGCAGTCATCGTGCTGCCACGGGAACTCTGTGACCGCGACGACCCGCGGCCGCTGCGTTGGGCCTTGGCGCACGAGTGGGCCCACGTCCGCCGGCACGACTCGCTTGGTTGGAGCCTGGCCGGGCTGGTGCGAATCGTCTTTTTCTATCAGCCGCTGGTGTGGTGGCTGCGTGGGCAGTTGCGTCTGGCGCAGGATTATGTGGCCGACGCGCAGGCGGCCGGCCAGACGCCAAGCCCGGAAGATTATGCGGAGTTTCTTACCACCTGGGTTGCCGCACATGGCGGCCGACCGCCCGCGGTCGGGCTGGGCATCGGCGGCCGAACGTCAGAACTTTATCGGAGGATCGTCATGCTTGTCGAACGCCGTCGTCCGCTGGAAACGCATTGTCCTCGCCGCTGGCGCTGGGCCGCCGTAGCCGGCGTGTTATCGATCGTCACCGCCGCCGCCACGCACGGCGAGCCGCCCAAACCGCCTGCGCAAAAGGCGCCGGAGTCGCCCTCGGCCGCGGCGAGCAAGACGGCGAAAGTCGCGCCCAAGAACCAAGAGCCGTCGCCCGACGCTTCGCCGCCACAACCCGACGCGGACACGCGCCGCTTGGTCGAGGCCGTGCTGGCGCGGGCCACGGCGATCAAAAGCGGAACGCTCGTTTTCACAGAGAGATTCGACGTTCCGGGCGGCGGCGCGAGCGACCCCGCGTCGCCCTTTGCGACCCCCGCACAGACGCCGGAGCCAATCTGGCAATGCAGTTTGTCCGGCGAGAGTTGGGCGATACGCATTCCGCCAAAGACCCAGATCGTCAACCACGACGGCCGGTACATGGATTTTGAGCAAGATCCTGACGCACGGGGGCTGAGGATTGATGACGGACCGCGGTTGACAATCGAGCCCGCCACCACATGGACGAAGAAGCAGTTTGACTTCCCCGTGTCCGTCGGCACGATCGCGACTGCGGCGGCCCGCGACTTCGTACGAGCGAACGCCGATCGCGTGCGCGCCAGCGGTGCGGCAAAAGTCGATGACGTCGACACGCGCATATTGGAATGGGAAGTCGGGCCAACCGACCTGCGGCCTTTTGATTTCGTCAACGACATGCTCAAAAGCGGCGGCACGCTTCGCTTGTATGTGGCGGACCAACTCGGCGCGGCCTTGCCGAGAATCGAGTACGTCGACCGGTTCGGAACGGTTCAAAGGTACTTTTCCGCCAGCGATTTCCGCGAGGTTGCGGACGGGATTCTCTTTCCCTTTCATTACAATGATTCGGGTGTCAAGTTCATCGACTTTGAGATGGTCGAGCGCGTCAACCAGAAACCGCACGACGAGTTCGTGATCGGGCCGGTCCCCTCGGGAACGCACGTACACGACACACGGCCCAAGAGCGGCGACGATGTCAACGCGAACGGCGAGCGGATCGTCGATCTCAGCCGCTATCCCTACCGGCAATTCACCACGGGCGCCGAGTATCCGAATGGCCTTCCCACGGCGCTGTTGAAAGAACTGGACCGCGATGTGATTGCACCCGCGGCCGAGGCCAATCAAGCAATCAAGCCGGGAGACGCGTCCGAATGGAATCCGCCGAAGAACCAATTGCTCTATGGCGGGAAGCGTTTCACCGATTGGGAGCAGCAGTTGCTCAACGACCTTGAGCCAAAGAGGCAGGTCGAAGCGATCACGGCCCTCCAAGCGTTCGGCATGAAGGGCTACGAGCACGAAGCCTTGACGGCCATTGCCCGGGCGCTAAAATCAGACGACTGGGAGGTCAAGGAATGCGCATTCGGCGCACTGTCCAAGATTGGTGTCGTTTCCGTGCCCGTGTTGCTCGACTCGCTAAAAAGTCCTGATCCGGCGATGCGCGTTCCTGCAGCGAAGGCCATCGGCGAAGTTGGTCCGGCGGCCGAATCGGCGATCGACGCGCTCAAGCAGGCCACCAGCGACAAAAATCGTGATGTTCGGAGCAACGCCGTGCGTGCGTTGGTGTTGGTTGGTGGCGCCAAGGAAGAACTCCGAACGCTCTTCGAGCGACTTGCCACCAGTGACGACTTCAGCCTTAGACTGTCTATCGTTTCGGCCCTGTCGGAAGGAAGCGGCCTTCCGACCGGACTGGTGCCGCTTGTCGTTCGAGCGCTCGATGACGAGCATTGGCAAATCCGGCTGACCGCCGGACAGGTGCTGATGCGCAAGGGACCCCCGACTCGCAAGGTGACCGAGGGCCTGAAGCGACTCCTCCACGACGAGGACAACGGCAATGGCGGAAGCTTTTCGATGGCCTTGGCGCAGAACGAGGAGATGAACCTCGAAGCGATGAGCCCCGTGCTTGTTGAGGCCTTGTCGGTTCCGCTGTTGCACGCCGCCGGACTTACGCAGATGCTGGACATGCTGCTCGACAAACTGCGGCGGCTGGGACCGAAAGCCGCCGCCGCCGTGCCCACGCTGACGCGACTAGTCGACCGCCAAAACTCTCCTCTGAACGACGCGGGAATCATAGCGGCCATGGATACCTTGGGCGCAATCGGCTCCGCCGCACGCGATGCCGTGCCGGCGCTGAAAGCCTGGACCGCGACTCCGCCCACGAACCCGAACCGCGATTGGGAACGCATCGAAAAGCATGCGTTCAAGGCGCTTGAGAAGATCAAACACGGCGACGACAAATAACGTCCGTCCGCACCCCTTGACAGCCTAGGGGACGTTGTTAGACTTATCCCTAGACATTCTAGGGAGAGCCTGATGCGACCCGCCACGCCGAAACAAAACCTGCTGCAAGGGAGCCTCGATCTGCTCATCTTGCGGACGCTCGTGGCGGGGCCGCATCACGGCTATTCCATCGCCAAACACCTGCACCAGGTGAGCGAAGCCTTCTTGCAGGTCGAGGAAGGCTCGCTCTATCCGGCGCTGCACCGCTTGGAGCATCGCGGCTGGGTCGAGTCGCAGTGGGGGCCGTCGGAAGCCAATCGCCGCGCCAAGTTCTACCGGCTCACCGCGCTTGGCCGCAAGCAGCTTCAGAAAGAGACGGTCGCCTGGCGAAAAATGAGCGAGGCCATCGAGCGCGTTTTGAATTATCGTCCCGCGGAGGCTTGAATCATGTCATGGAACGAACTTTGGCACATCTGGCGTCACCGGCCCGTGCCGGCGGTATCCAGCATCGACGACGAGTTGATGTTTCATTTCCGCTCGCTGGTCGATGAAAACCTTTCCCAAGGAATGTCGGCCGCCGGCCAGCGAGCCATTCAGTTGGCCGCCGTGAAAGACGGCTATGCTTTGACGTCGATGTACGAGTTGAAAAAGGCCGGCGAAAGCTTCGACAGCGACGCCCTCAAGCTGCAGCTCGACGACGCCGTGCCCTTGACGCTCACGGTCCGCGACGCGCAGGGCCGCGCGGCCGCGAAGGCCCGCGTGATTCCTTTCAGCCGGCAGGCAGCCGGCGGCGAGCAGCACGGCGTTTATTTTCAGGCGGCCAAGCCTATCGAGCTCGTCGCCGACGACGCAGGGCGCGTGCGTGTGGTTGTGTTTCGGCGCGGCGACAAGGCCGAGATCTATCTCGCTTTGCCGGGCAAGGACTGGGAGCAACAGGCGGTTGCCATTCCGGAGACAGGCGACGTCTTCGAGGTATCGAGCAAGGAAGTTGCCGACGGGAATTAAACGTTGCGTGCGGCACAAATCGGTGTGCCGGGGGCAGGTGTTCAAAGCCGACGTATTGCGGAAAATGGCATAGGTGCCGGCGGCGCCATCGTCCGGGCCTCAAGTTTCCGCCCTGCCCGTCCCGCCAGCCACGTTTCCAGGATCAACAGTCCAATCGCTCCGACGATCAACCACCGCCAAAGCTGCTGGCGACCCTCCAGTTCGGTGTCGCGCTGCTGCCGCAACTGCTCGGCACGTTGAGCGCGGGTAAGCTGGCTGGCAAAACGGACGCCCAACTGCTCCAGCCGCTCCAGCTCCATCGGCGCCGTGTTGCTTTCTGCCGCCGCCAGGTTGACGGCGAAAAGATCGTCGCCGTCGCCGACGCGCAGGCGATAAATGCCCGGCTGATCGGCGCCGTCGAATTGAGTCACATCGGCGGCCACGGCGGCCCGCGTACCGTCGGGCTTCTCGATGCTGACGGCTTGCGACGCCGTGCGAGCAGGCAGCGGAACGGCCTGGCCGACCATTAAACTGGCCGTGCGGGCGGGGCCGCCACATGCCAGGTCGAGCAGGGCCTGGACCAAGGGCACGAACTTGCTGGACAGGGCGAGCTGGCTTTCGTCGGGCTGCCAGCCGCTGGTACACGCCACGACCCGGCCGGCACCCATTGCCCGTTCCAGAATGGCGGCGTCGCCGTTGTCGAACCGCGCCACGACGCGCGTCGCGGCCGGCTCTGCGATCGATACTGCCCGATGTCGCCAGAAGTGGATCTTGGTGAAATCGCTGTACCGCGGATTCGCGAAGGCGGCAAACAGCGGGTGCGTGAAATCCATCTCACCCAGCAGCGCGTATTGCCGCAATGTAGCAGGCATACTCCGTGTGCCGTCGCTGTCTACGAGTGTCTCTTTTTCCACGAGTTCCACATCGTCCAAAAGTGCCTTCAGCGACGACGCGCTCGCCGCGTCCTTCAGCACCACCAGCAGCGTGCCTCCGCCATTTACAAACGCCTTGAGAGCCTCGGCCGCATGAGCCGGCACCGCCGACGTTGCCACAATCAAGGCGGGACGGCCGGCCGCGTCAAACTGTCTCGGCTCGTCCGCCTTGTGTGTTTCCACATCGACTTTGCGCAGCGGATCGTCGGCCACGGCCAGATCGAAATAGTAGCGCAGCGAGGCGGTGTCCTCCGCGGCCTCGTCGCCGATCCAGGCAACCTTGACCTGCTGGGCCACGGGCGGCACGACGTAATACGTGTTATCGAACTCCGCGTCGTCTCCCCGCAGCACGATGCGGTCGGTCGCCATATCGTCGGGCCGCGGCAAACGAATCACGCGGCTCTGACCGGCTGGAACGTAGCTGGCCAGCGGTCCGTCGCCGGCAACGCGGTCCGCCGGCCGCTGCCAGCCGATGAAGAACTGGTCGCGCGTCGAGTCGGGCGAGTTGCTCACGCGCACGCGCGGCTCGGCCGACGCCGCTTGCTCGTCGTCGGCGAGCAACTGCACGGCCGCATTGGTGGGCTGCTTGCAAGCGAGCACGTGGACCACCACCGGCAAGTTGTCGGGCCAACGATAGGCTTGCAGCGCGTCGGTGCGCGAGCCGCGCGCCAGATCGGTAATCAGCACGAGCTGTGTTTCCGAGGCAATCGGCCGCTCGTCGGAGGCCGCGTCAAGTTCGCCGGCCAACTCGGTCATCGCCTTGCCAAGATCGGTCGAACGCCAGGAGGGACCGAGCGCCCGCAACCGCTGTCGGACGAGATCCGCTTTGCCCGCCGTCGGCCCGCTGGCGTCCTCGACGAAGTCGATCAGTCGATGCAGGCGGTCATCGAAATGCGAGAGCGCCACGTCGTCTTTCGGCCCAAGCTCCTTGAGTACTCCCTCGACCTTGCCCACCGCCTGTTGCCACAGGTCGCCGCGCCGCATGCTGGCACTGCTGTCGAGCAAGATCGCCACGCGCCGGCCGGTTTGGTTGTCGAGGGGCAGCATCGCCGCTTGGCGCAAGAAGGGCCGGGCAAACGCCATCGCCAACAGCGCCAGCGCGGTCAGCCGCAAGACCAGCAGCAACAGATGATCGAGCCGGCTGCGGCGCGTCAGCCGCGGCGGCGACGCTGTGAGAAACATCAGCGAACTGAACGCCTGCCGGCCGCGCGGCGTGCGGCGAATCAGGTGCAACACCAGCGGCAGCGAAAGTGCCGCCAGCCCGGCCAGATAAAGCGGCGTCAGCAAGCCCATGAGCACATTCCCATCATCGTTTTACGGGCCGCCGGCGCCGCACCGTCTGCCGGCCGCGGCGCAAACGGGAGTTCAAAAAATCGAACAGCGCCAGCTCCAACGGGCGATCGGTGGCCAGCGGATAAAAATCGATGCCTAATCGGCTGCAAGTTCGGCTGACCGCCTCGGCGTGCTGGCTGAACCGCTCCAGGTAACGCTGGCGGACCGTCTGCGGATCGACGTAAAGCTGCCGGCCCGACTCCAGGTCGTGGAAGATGGCCGACTCGTCGAAGCGGAAATCGGTCTCGGCCGGATCGAGCACGCGCATCACCACGACTTCGTGCCCGCGAGAGCGGAGATAGCCCAACTGCTTTTCCAGCGTTTCGATCGGAGCCAGCAGATCGGACAACAGCACGACCAGGCCGCGTTTGGAGGCCGTCTTGGCGATCTGCTCCAGCGGCGCCGCCAGATCGGTGGCGGCGCCGGCCAAGGCGCGTTCCAAGGCGAGCATCACGCGGTGCAAATGACCGGGCCGGAAGCGGGCAGGCAGATAGTCCTGAATCCGCTCGTCGAACGTCACCAGCCCGACCGCGTCACGCTGCACCGACAGGAAATACGCGAACGTGGCGGCGACCGTTTTGGCATAATCGGCCTTGCTGTAGGCCAGCGAGCCAAAACCCATCGAGCGGCTCAGGTCGACCAGCAGGTAGCAGCGAAGATTGGTTTCGTCTTCGAATCGCTTGATGTAATAGCGGTCGCTACGGGCAAACAGCCGCCAATCGAGATAACGCAGGTCGTCGCCGTCGGTATATTGCCGATACTCGCTGAACTCGACCGAAAAGCCGTGATAGGGGCTGCGATGCAGGCCGCTAAAGAAGCCTTCGACGACCACCTTGGCCCGAAGCTGCAGGTTCTTGATCCGCATCAACGCCGCCGGGTCGATGAACGAGGCGCCCGGCGCCGCTTCCCGCAGAGCGGGGCGGCCGTATGTGACCTGTCGGAACTTGGACCGGCTGGTTCGCATCGGGACTCTGTGGTTTCACTCTTCAAGAGGCGGCGAGCCTCTTGCGGCATGCCATACCGAAAGGATTTCAACGACTCTCTGCTGCTCCGTGATTTCATAGAAGACGCGATAACTCCCACAGAGAATCTCGCGAACGCGACCGCCTCCGCCACGTGAATAGACCGGACCAATGAATGGAAACTTGGCGAGAACCTCGACATGCCTGATAATCTCATCACCAACGCTTTCCGCAGCAGATGGATTTGCCTGGGAGATGTACGTGCAAGCATCACGGAGCTGTTCCAGCGCCGGCGCGGTCCAAACTATTTTGAACTCCATTCGGCAACCAATTTCTTCACTTCTTCGTGCGGGATAACTCTTCCGGCCGCGGCGGCTTCCTGGCCACGTTTAACGGCTGCCAGGATTTCGATCTCTTCGCGGATCGCCTCAATGGTTGTTGCCTCCGGCAAGCGGCTAACGGCGTCGATAACAAGCTGTTTGTCAGTCATGCCAGCAGTATATCCGATTTTGAGCGAGGATACATCCGACGCATCACGCTGCCATCCGCCGGTCCGACGCAAGGCGTCTGGACGCTTTGTGGCGGATTTGCGACATTTGTGTGTGGCAGGCTGGCGTGGTGCGAGTGCGGAATGGTCAATCGAATCCAAATTCTGGAAAAATGGGGCGTCGAGCGGGGCCAAATGTTGCGTGTCTGGTTGCCGGCGGCGTGCGCCGTGGCGATGGCCGCCGCGATGTTCTGGTCTCTCAGCCGGCGGCCGGACGTGAATTTCCTGACGGACCGTCCGCCCGCCCACTGGATCGTCTATCGTGCCGTACCGGATCTGGCCGCACAGCCCGACGGACCACGACGCACGGTGTTTCACCGCCAATTCTCGGTCGCCAAACTGCCGGCCGCGTCTCGACTGACCGTGCAGGCGTTGAATGAATTTGCCGTCACCGTCAATGGCGTTGAAGTGGCCAAGTCGGACGCCTCACAATCATGGAAGACGCCCCAAACCACGGTCGTTGGCGGCGATCTGCTGCAAGTCGGCGAAAACGAGTTAGAGGTCACCGTAACTTGCCAGCGCGGGCCACCGGCGCTCTGCCTGGCGCTCGACGTGGGCTCGGAGATCATTGCCTCCGACGATCGCTGGCAGGCGTCGCTGCTGGGCGCCATGGTCCAGCCGGCCCGGTTGGCGGCTGCCGTGCCCGCGTTTGGCAAGGGCACGGCACCGGCCGGCGCGGAGCGGCCGATCGACTCGTTGGTTCGCACCTGGCCCAGGTTCCTTATTTTCGGCGTGCTGGCGGCCGTGGCCGTCGGGCTGGGGCAGCGGTATGGCGAGCGGATGATGGGGACACGCGTCTCGGCGAACAGCGAGTGGCTCGTCTTGGCGGCGATTGCCCTGACGTGGCTTGCTCTGCTGATTTGGAATGCGAGATCGTTAACGTTCCTGCTCGGCTTCGACAGCCCCTTCCATCTCGAGTACGTCGAGCACATCCAGCACAAGGGGACGCTTCCCACCGGCGTCGAAGGCGCCGAAATGTGGCAACCGCCCCTCTATTACCTGAGTGTCTCACTACTGACCTCGCTCGCCGGGGCGGCGGCCAACAGCGAACTGGGCATCCTTGTCGAGCGAGCGTTCGCCTACGTCGTGTCTTTGACCCAACTTCTCCTGCTGGCGGGCTGCTTGCGGCGTCTCTTTCCCGGCCCGTCCGGGCCCCGCTCCGTCGGACTGCTGTTTGCCGGCTGCCTGCCCGTGCAGCTTTACATGATGCACTACAATTCCAACGACGTCTTGGCGGCAGCTCTCTCGACGGCCGCGCTCTACACAGCTATCGCGGTGATCCAACTGCCGCGAGCGCGAATCAGCCCGGCGATGGTTCTAGGAGTCTGCCTGGGGACGGCGGTCCTCACCAAGCTCACCACGTGGCCCGTCGTGCTGGTGATCATGCTGGTGCTCGTCTGGCAGCTTGCCGCCGAGCGCCGGGCAGCGCGCGAATGGATCGTGCGACTCGGCGTGCCTGTTTGCGTGTGCCTCTTCGTTTGCGGCTGGTACTTCCTGCGCAATTACCGGAACTTCGGCCGGCCGCTGCCTCCCGATCAGGCCGGCTGGACTTATGGGCAAGATCCCGGCTACGCGATGTTGCCGCAATTCGTTCGCTTCGGGCAGTCGCTGGCCGAACCGTTCTATAGCGCGTTTGCGGGACTGCCCGACGGAATCTACTCCACGCTGTGGGGCGACGGGGATTGGGGCGGCAAGATTCTGCTGGAGACGCGGCCGCCGTGGAACTACGATCTGATGGCGGGCAACTATCTTCTGGCGATCGTGCCGACGCTTCTGCTGTTTGTGGGAAGCGGCTCGCTCGTGTGGCAGGTGTTGCGGCGTTGGCAACCTGAAAAACTACTGCTGCTAGGAGCCGGCGTGGCCTCGTTTTGCGGTCTCGCCTACTTCTATCTTCTTCATCCGATGTATGGCGCCATCAAGGCGCATTATGCGCTGCCCAGCATCGCCTCGCTCTGCGTGTTGACGGCGGAGGGTTACGTTGTCTTGTCCGGCAAAAGTCCGGCGCGGCAAGCGGCGATCGCAACGGCGCTCGGTGCCTGGGGGCTGGCGGCGTTGGCGAGCTTTTCCGTCGGTCCGTCGTCGCCGCAAACGAACGTCTGGGTTGCCCGGCAGTTCACGTTGCAAGGAAACCTGGACCAGGCCTGGGCAAAGATCAAGAAAGCAATTCGCCAGCGCCCCGACGACCTCCGCTTGCGCCTGATGGAGGGCCGGGTCTTGGCGTGGGGTCAGCGGTATGAGGAAGCGCGCGGCGCGATGGCCGCCGTCGTTCAAACGGATCCGACGAACGTCGAGGCACAGGTCTGGTTGGCCGAGGTGCTGATCGCGCTCGGCCGGGACGAAGAGTCGGTTCCCTTATTGGAAAACTCGCTCCGCCTTGCCCCGGACTACGGCGACGCCTACCGCCAACTCGCCTTGCTGAACCTGAGGCAAAGCCATGTTGAAACGGCCCGCGAAGTCGCACTCGCCGGGCTGCGCGTGGCGCCGCACGATCCGCTCCTGCACTTGGTTCTGGGCGAGGCTTTTGCGCAACTTGGCGAACAAGAGCGGGCCATCGAGCATTACCGAATCGCCGTCGAATTCAATCCGCAGTACACGCCGGCCTTGGGCGTCTTGGCCTCGATCTACGCGACGCATCCGGAGGCGCGCTATCGCAATGCGCAACAAGCCGTCGAGTTGGCGCGTCGCGCCTCGCAACTGACGGAGCACGAGGATCCGCTGGTCGAAGATACTCTGGCCGCGGCGTATGCCGAAGCCGGCGACTTTGCCGCAGCCGAGCAAACGCTCCGGGCGGCAATCGAGCGCATGACGCCGGACGAGGCCGGGGCGCTGCGCGAGCGGCTGGCCGACCATCTCGATCGGATCAAGTCGCGAAAACCGTTGCGGGATTACCCCTACCAACCCAAGCAGCAGGCCGGTTCGGGGCCGCTGGAATAAAACAGCGTCTGCTGGTCGATCGGCGCTTCCGGCCCCTCGCCGCGCTGGTACACAAGGCGACCATCGACGACCACGCCCGTCACGTGCGTGGCGTATTCGAACGGGTCGGCGTCGTAAAGCACCAGGTCGGCCGTCTTGCCGGCTTCGAGCGTGCCGAAGCGGTCGTCGATTTCCAGGATTTTCGCCGCATCGAGCGTGATGGCCCGCAAGGCCCGGTCGAAACCGAGGCCGTACACCATCGCCATGGCCGCTTCATAACGGGCCACCCGCGTCTTGGGCACGTAGCCCTCCACCCCGCTGGAAATGGCGATCGACAACCCGCGATCGGCCAGCGCGGCCGCGTTGCCCAGAAAGCTGTGGTAGGTTTCCATGCCGCCCACCCGTTGCATCGTCGGATGGACGATCACCGGCAGCTTCGCCGCCGCAAGCCGGTCGCCCAGCAAGTAGCCCTCTGTCCCCAGCGCCAGCCGGCTCTTCAGCTTGAACTCGTCGGTGAGCCGCAGCGCCGTCACCAGATCGTCGGCGCGGTGGGCGGCGAACAGCGCCGGCAACTTCCGCTCCAGCACCTGGCCCAGCGCCTCGTGCTTCAAATTCCGGTCGGGCTGCGACGACTCGTCCTTGGCCGCTTTTCGTTTTCGCGCATGGTTGGCCGCCTCACTGAGCGCCGTGCGGACGATCGAAGCCGTCCCCATCCGCGTGCTCGGCTTTTTATCGGGATACGCGTCCTTAGGCACGTCGCCCAGATTGAAGAGCATCATTTGCGGAAAGCGGACGGCCATCGCTTCGGCGCTGCCGCCGTGCGTGCGGAAAACGCCGGTTTGCCCGGCGATCACGTTGTCGCGGCCGGGGCAGGCGTGAATTACCGTGATACCCTGCTGCAACAAAAACCGCAGCAGCGGCTCGGCGGGATGAAAAGCGTCAAGCACTCGTAGCTCGGCTTGGTTCGGGTCGGTCGTCTCGTCGGCGTCCTGATCGGCCGAAATGTTGTAGGCCCCGCTGAGCGGCACGACGCTGAAGGCATCGATCAAGCCGGGCGTGACCACCGCCGCACTCTTCACCGGCACGTCGGCCGGCAGATCGAAACCGTCGCGCGGCCCGGCGTAAACAATCGTTCCGTCGCGGACGTGGACTGCTCCGCCATCGATCGGCTCCTTGGCCACCGTGTGCAGCCGGCCGGCCAGCACCACGAACTCTTTGGCGGCGGCGTCGGCCTGCTTGGCGTTTTCGGGCATCGCCGGCGCGTCCGATTTCGGTTGCGGCTCAACGATTGGTTTCGCGGTCGGCACTTGCGAGCGCTCGGCCACGGCAAAGCCGCCGGTCTGATACAGCCGCTCCTTCGCGTCGTCGAGATCGAACACGCGCCGGCCATCGATATACGTCTGCAATACGCGCGTGTATACACTGAACGGCCCGCCGCTGAGCACCACAAAGTCGGCGTCTTTGCCTTTCTCCAGCGAGCCAACGCGGTCGTCGAGGTGCAATGCTTGAGCGGGATAGAGCGTGATCGCCTTGAGTGCCGTCTGCTCGTCCAGGCCGCCCCGCACCGTGATGGCGGCCGTTCGCAGCAGGAAGCGGCTCTCGGTCACCGGGTCGTCGGTGTTGACATGGATCTTGACTCCCGCTTTCGTCAGCCGGGCGGCCGTCGATTCGAGATACTCGATCACCTCGGCCTTTCCGCCGGGACTGTCGGGCAGGGTGAGCGACACCGGCACTTTGCGCCGGGCCAGTTCGTCGATCACTTTGTACGACTCGGTGCCGTGCTGCAGCACGACCTCGAAGCCGAACTCCTCGGCCAGCCGCAACACGCTGAGAATGTCGTCGGAGCGGTGGCTATGGAAATGGACCGTGCGTTTGCGGGCCATCGCCTCGGCCAGCGGTTCCAAGGCGAGATCGACATCCGGCGGCGTCGCCTCTTCGCCGGCCGCCAGCTTCTTGCGATAAGCGTCCCACTTGCGCTGATAGTCGCGGGCCTTGATGAACTCTGCCCGCTGCAGAGCGGCGACTTTCATCCGCGTGGCCGGCGCCTGCTTGCGAGAGCCGTAGACGCGCTTGGGGTTCTCACCGTTGGCCATCTTCAGGCCGCCAGGCATGCCCGGCGAGACCATCGACATCTGTTCCACCGTGTGTCCGCGGAGCTTGACGTAGAGCGTCTGACCGCCGATCACATTGGCGCTGCCGGGCATGATGTTAGCCGTCGTGATGCCGCCCGCCGTGGCCATGCGAATTCCGGGATCGAAGGGGTTGATGGCGTCGAGTGCCCGGACGGCGCTTTGCACGGGACCGGTCGTTTCATTGCCGTCGCTGTTGGCCGACACTTCGGGCCGCGAGTAGACGCCCAGGTGCGAGTGCGAATCGACCAGTCCGGGAATGATCACTTTTCCACGCATATCGATGCGTTCCGCATCATCGGGCACGTCCACCTGCTCGGCGAGGCCGACATCGAGAATCTTGCCATCCTGAACGACGAGCGCGCCGGGTTTGTAGGTCTGGCCGCCTGCCGTATGGATGGTTGCCCCGGTGAATACGGTCGGCCTGGCCGCATGAGCAGTTTCAAGGGACGCAACGCAAACCGAAAGAAGCAGGGCCGCGGCCATCGAGCGGCCTCGCGCTGGGCATATCATTCAAAGACTCCATTTCAAGATGCAACATAGGGTTGATGCAACCAAGTATAGCCCGGCATGGCGGCCCGTGCAGTGGGTAGCTGGGTAGACTGGGCAATCTGTTCAGAGGCACCCGCGAAAAAAAGTTGCAAGGCGTATTGCGACGCGCGTGCGGCGCGTTACATTGCATCTCTGCGCAAATGCTCGTTCCCTTGCCGTATCGCCTCACAGGCGCCATGAAGGCCATCACACATACAGGATTCTCAATCGACCGGGGCCAAGTGCGCTGGGATTATCTGGCGCCGATTCTTGCCCTGCACTTGCTGGCGTTGCTGGTGTTCGTGCCTTGGCTTTTCAGTTGGACCGGCCTGATTGCCTTCGTGCTCGGCGTGAATGTGTTCGGCCAACTGGGCGTGCCGATCGGCTACCATCGTCTATTGACGCACCGCAGTTTTCGCGTTCCAAAATGGCTGGAACGCTCGTTCGTGACCATTGCGTTGTGCTGCGGACAGAACACTCCGGCGCGTTGGGTGACGTGGCACCGCATGCACCACCAACACTCCGATGGACTGAACGACCCGCACAGTCCGTTGGTGGCCTTCTTTTGGTCGCACATCGGCTGGCTGCTGTTCGAGCAGGGCGGCACGCACAGCGTCGCCTCGTATTACAAATACGCGCGCGACATCCTCGACGATCCGTTTTACATGTATCTTGAAAAGCGACGGTCCGCGTCCGCGTTCATCTACCTCGGCCACGCCTTGGCATTTTTCCTCATCGGGCTGGCCGTCGGCTGGGGCAGTTCCGGTCGGGCGTTGCCTGGCCTGCAGTTCGGCCTGAGCTTGCTCGTGTGGGGAGTGATTCTGCGAACGGTGTACGTGTGGCACATCACTTGGGCCGTCAATTCGCTCAGTCACATCTTCGGCTATCGCAACTACGCCACCGACGACGAAAGCCGCAACAACTGGTTCGTCGCCTTCATTACGGGCGGTGAAGGCTGGCACAACAATCATCACCACGATCCGACGAGCGCATCGGTGCAGCACCGCTGGTGGGAGCTCGACCTGAACTTCTACATCATCAAGTGCCTTGAATGGCTGGGTCTGGCGAAGGACGTCGTGCCGCTGAAGCACCTCCGAGCGAAGCGCCTGGCGGAGACGGCCGCGTGAGCGGTGTCGTCGTCGGGAGATGTCAGTTCAGCCTCCTTGTTCTTTCTGCCGGTCCGCCGGGATATACGGAATCAAGCCCTTCTCGAAGGCAATTTCCTGTGCTTCCCTGGGGCATTGGCGAATGTCCATGATCAGGCCGTTGACCGCCAGCATCCAGACCAGCGGGTTGTCATTCAGACGGCTCGGCAAGCTCCAGTTCGGGTCGAGCTGGTGAATCCTCAACATTTTTCGGATGGCCGCCAGCTTCGCCGCCCCGCTGCTCTCGCTGATGCCGAACGCGGCGTCGATGTCGCTCAAACGCATGTGCGGCTTTTGGCTCTTGTCGTGCAGGAAGTTGACCCAGCCAATGGTGCGCACGATGCCGCTGGCCCAGGTGTACGGGCTGCCGCTGAGAAGAGGCGAGGGACGTTTGCGGCCCAGCTTCTCGGCCAGTTTGCGGCAAAGAACGGCATACTCTTCATTCAGATGCTCTTGGCAAAACTGGTCGACCAATCGGATGACGACAGCCAGCGTTTCATCCTTTTGCCACTTGGATTGCGGCTTGGGCATTGGCTTGGGCTTCGGCGCTTTCGCAGGCCGCGGCTCATTCGACATAGGCAGTGAAGTCACGATCCCGTATCGTGCCTTTGCCTCCTTGAAGCTCTCGTTAAGCGAGCGCCGAACACCGCCGCCAAACGAAATGTTGTAGCTGCTCATCAAGCCGTCGTAGACGATCATACCCTTGAACGGCAGCAGCACCGTCTGCGTGAGGACCGGCAGATACGGCCCGATCAATTCCTCAAACGGTTGCGAAAGCGCCACGACGCCGTACGCTACGGCGGGCGAGGTTGACGTGAGGAACACCGTGTACTTCTTCAGTTCACGGAAGACGTAGAACCGACCCGTGACGAGATGCCGCCAAGAACGAACGATGTCGAGTTCGTCGTCCGCCAGGTGGGCCGGGTTCTCGGCGACAAAAGAGCCGATCAGATCGACGTGGCTGTTCAGGGCCTCACGGACTTTGAGGCGAAGTTCCGGCGACAGGGCGGCAAATCCGTCGGGCGTGGCGATTTTGTCAGGAATCACGTTGAGGCGCTCGTTCACATAGAACATCAGCGCGCGGTGCAGCCGAAAAAACAGCTCGACTTCGTTCAGAGGGAGCAACATTGGAAACCAACCATTTTTTGACGGTCTCGATCGTCCGATAGAAAATACCCGTAGAGGTGCCCTACGACCGCTTGGGCCGCGGAACGCGGCCGCCGCCCTTGCGACGGCCGCGGCCGTTCTTGCTGGGTGCATCGACTTCGGCCACCTTCTTGCCCAGGCTGGCGCGCATCTTCTCGATGCGGTCGCGCAACGCCGCCGCCCGCTCGAACTCCAACGCCGCCGCCGCGTCGAGCATCTCGGCTTCCAGCTCGCCGATGTACTCTTCCGTAATATAGACCTCGTCGTTGGTGCGGCCCACCGCGGCGTTGGCCCGCGCGTGGGCGGCCGCCTCCGATTCGATGCCCGCCTTGATGCTCTTGCGTACCGTTTCGGGCGTGATGCCGTGCTCGCGGTTGTACTCTTCCTGCAGCTTGCGGCGGCGGCGGGTCTCTTCGATCGCCCGTTGCATCGAGTCTGTGACCCTGTCTGCATAGAGAATCACACGGGCATTCACGTTGCGCGCCGCGCGGCCGATGGTTTGCATCAGCGAAGTCTCGCTCCGCAAAAAGCCCTCCTTGTCGGCGTCGAGAATCGCCACCAGCGACACCTCCGGCAAGTCGAGTCCCTCGCGCAGCAGGTTGACGCCGACCAACGCCTCGAACCGCCCTTCGCGCAGGTCGCGCAGCAGCTCCACGCGCTCGAAGGCGTCGAGCTCGCTGTGCAGCCATTTGCAGCGCACTCCCTTGTCCGCCAGATAATACGAAAGGTCTTCCGCCAGCCGCTTGGTGAGCGTGGTGACGAGCGTGCGTTCGCCGACCGCCGCACGGGCACGAATTTGCTCCAGCAGGTGCGGCACCTGCCCGCGGGCCGACACGACCTCGATCTCCGGGTCGAGCAACCCGGTCGGCCGGATCACCTGCTCCACCACCTCGCCGCCGGTCTGCTTCAATTCGAAAGGCCCCGGCGTGGCCGAAACGTAGACCACCTGCTGAATGCGCCGCTCCCACTCGTCGAATTTCAGTGGCCGATTGTCGAGCGCGCTGGGCAGGCGGAAACCGTGCTCGACTAGCGTCGATTTTCGGCTGAAATCGCCGGCGAACATGCCCCGCACCTGCGGAAGCGTGACGTGCGATTCGTCGACGAACAGCAAGTAGTCTTTGGGAAAGTAGTCGTAGAGCGTTTGCGGCTCGGCGCCCGGCGGACGGCCGCTCAAGGGCCGGCTGTAGTTCTCGATGCCCGGACAATAGCCCACTTCCAGCATCATCTCGATATCGAACCGCGTGCGGGCGTTCAGCCGCTGCGCTTCCAGGAGCTTGTTGGCCGACTTGAGCACTTCCAGCCGCTCTTCCAGTTCTTGCTTGATGCGGTCGACCGCGGCGGCGATGCGTTCTTCGGGCATCACGAAGTGCTTGGCCGGATAGATGAACAGCTCTTCGACCCGCTCCACCACCTCGCCGCTGGTCGGATTGATCAGCGAAAGCTGCTCGATCTCGTCGCCCCAAAACTCGATCCGCCAGGCGTACTCTTCATAGGAGGGCCAAAGCTCGACCGAGTCGCCGCGGACGCGGAACTTGCCGCGGGCAAACTCGAAGTCGTTCCGCTCGTATTGCACGTCGACCAGCCGCAGCAGCACCTCGTCGCGATCGACCTGTTCGCCCCGCCTCAGCCCGACCGTCATCGCCTTGTAATCTTCGGGCGAACCCAGGCCGTAGATGCACGACACGCTGGCCACGATCAGCACGTCGCGGCGGCTGACGAGCGCGCTGGTGGATGCCAGGCGCAGCCGGTCGATCTCCTGGTTGATCGAGGCGTCTTTCTCGATGTAGATGTCGCGCTGGGGGATGTAGGCTTCGGGCTGGTAATAGTCGTAATAGCTGACGAAGTAGTGGACGGCGTTGTGGGGGAAAAACGACTTGAACTCGCTGTAGAGTTGCGCCGCCAGCGTCTTGTTGTGCGAGAGCACGAGCGTGGGCCGCTGGATGGCCTGCACGATGTTGGCCATGGTGAAAGTCTTGCCCGAACCGGTCACGCCCATCAGCACCTGCTGCCTCTGGCCGGAGCGGATGCCGTTGACCAGGGCCTCGATGGCCTGGGGCTGGTCGCCGGCGGGCTGAAAGGGACTTTCGAGTTGGAACTGCACTCAATTGCTCCGCGGGGTGTTGTGTTGTGCCAGGACAGGGTGGGACCAGCGAGCCGGCTAACCTCCCAGCGAGGCACGGAATCGCTCGAACTCGTCGCGCTGGCGGTGCAGTTCGGCGGCCAATTCGGCTACTTCGCGCCGCAGCGCGCCGAGCTCCGCACGCAACTCCGAAAGTTCCGTGGAGCCGATGCCGCCGGTGTGCGGCGACTGCCGGATTTCGGCTCCCGGCGTTGCGGCCTGCGACGCGGCCCCCTCGCCTTGTTCGTGCGGTGCGGGAACCGCCAGCACTTCCCGCCGAACTTTTTCCATCTCCTGCGGCTGGTAAAGCGCGTGCGACACGACCTGGCCGCGCCCTTCCGGGCTGAGGGCGATCACCAGTCCCTTGGCCTTCAAAGAATCCAGGAGCGGCTTCAAAGCCGCCAAATCGGCGATCGGCTCCATTCGGGCGGCGCGGCCCCGCAGTTCGCCGACGGTCTGGGCGCCCCGCAAGAGCAGCTCGGTCATCACCGCCAGCTCGACCTTATCGACGCCCAGCCAATCGTAGAGATAGTGCCGGTACTTCAGCACCCGCCCCCCGCCTTGCACCTCGGCCACGGCTCCCACGGCCCGCAGCCGCTCCAGCGAGGCCTCGACGTCGCCGGGCTGCAAGTTCGTCAACGGGTGGCGATTGTTCTTCTGATTGGCCCCCGTGCAGATGGCGTTGACCGACATGGGATAGACGTCGGGCGTGGTCTTGGCCTTTTCGGCCAACACGCCCAGCACCCGGCGATCGATGGCCGCCAGCGGCTGCCACCGCGGCGCGGGCTTGTTTGTCAATGGTTGTTCGACGACCGACATGCGTGTTAGCGAGGCTTCGGGGGTCGTGGTGTCTTCGATACTCGGTTTTCAAATTGCTCGTTCTAGGCTACCATACTCAAGAGAGGTAACAATGACGAAATTACTTGAGAGAGCCTTCGCTGAGGCCGCCAAGCTGTCTCCCTCGGAGCAGGACTTGCTGGCGGGCCGTCTGCTTGCGGAACTCGCCGCCGAAGACGATTTCGATCGGGCCATTGCTGGCTCTGCTGATCGGCTGGCGGGGATGGCCGCCGATGCTCTCAACGACGAGTTGCAAGACCTCGACCCCGACAAGCTGTGAAATCAAGTACAACTCGGCAATTCCGCGAGTTGTTCGCGGTCTTGCCCGCTCACGTGCAACGGCAGTCGCGCGACGCGTACCGACTGTTTCGGCAAGACCCTTCGCATCCAAGTCTTCGCTTCAAGAAGGTGTATGCGGATCCGGTGATCTATTCGGCTCGGGTTGGCATCGGCTATCGAGCCCTGGCAACCGTTAGCGGTGACGTCGCGACCTGGTTCTGGATCGGCTCACATGCGGATTACGACAAGTTGCTTGGGCGACTATAGGCTTCGCGATGCTCGGCCGGACGTCACCAGCCGACTCGACTAGATTATCCCACCGCCAGCGCCGTATACGTCGTGAGTCCCGCGATCAGCAAGAAGAACGCCCCGGCCGAAAACAGGGCGATGCGCACAAACCAGCCTGGTTGCAACTCGCGCGGCAAGAGCGTCAGGTTCACCGCCAAGGCATGCCAACAGCTAAAGCCCAAGGCGTAGTTGAAGATGTTGGTCGCGACCTTGAGCAGCAACCCGCCCGGCACGAAGAGCAACATCAGCAAGCTGAAAACCGAGTAACAGCAGAGCACCGTAAAATAGAGCTTGCCGATGTGCCGCGGATCGACCCGCCGCAACCGGGCGCTCGATGTCCAAAAGACGTCGAGCCAGCGACGAATCACCCCGTCGGCCGTGCTGGAAACCGTCGGCGAAAGCACCAAAAACCCGCAGAAGAGCGTCATCAGCGTGAAGGCGTGACCGAGCGACGGTCCCCAGGCGGTCCCCACGTGCTCGCCGACGCTGTTGGCCGTCATGCCGGCGGCCGTCCAGGTGTCGGCCTCGGTTCCACGCCGCAGAAACTGCACCGAGAGCATGCTCGGCAACCCAAGCCCGATAAAGCAGGCCGGCAGCCAGACCGCGAGTTGATCGCGCATCACGTGGCGATACCAGCGTTTCCAACGCCGCAGCGTTTCGGCATTCACCGCAAACACACAGCCCACGTGCGAAAGCTGCAGGTGGTGCCCGCCCACGACACTGGGAATGGCGCCCACATGATGGCCCATGCCCCAGCCTTGATCGCGGGTGTAGTTGCTCAGCGGCGTGTTCGAGAGGCCACCTTGGCCCGAAATCGCCACCATCGCGCACAGCAGGCTGACCATGCTCAGGTTGATCAGCGGAAAGCCGCGGCCCTGCCAGAGCGAGAGGAAAAGGTTGTCGATATTGTCGCCGTCGCAGATTCCGTCGCCATCGACGTCGCGAAACTTGTCGGGCTTGCCGTCGCCGTCGATGTCGGCATAGGCGTCCGGTTTGCCGTCGTGGTCGGTATCGATGGTCGGCTCGAGCCGCTTCTCCGCCACGTCGAGATGGCCGTCGCCGTCCCAGTCTTCGCCCGCATCGAGCACACCGTTGCCGTTGCGGTCTTCGCCGCGGATGACCGGCACGTTCCCGAACTTCACGAAGCCGCTGAAAATCTCCGCCCACGTGCTCCGCTGCGAAAAACAGAAAGCCAACAGCAGCAGAAAGCCAAAGACCGTGACGATCTTGAACGACATCACCGCCTTGAGCGAGTTATAAATCTTGCCGCCGAATATCAGCGGCAGCATGCAGAGCAGGAAAATGACGCAGCCCAGGATGTTGAGCATGGTCGTATCGGTGAGCCCCAAGCCGAACACGTGAGCGATCGCTGCCGTCGATTTCGGGTCGGGCATGCGTCCCGCCGCCAGCGCAAACACCGGCGTGGCCGCGCTGGCCGAGAGATACGGAAAAATGGCCCCGATATCCAGCAGCAAATACACCGCCAGCCACCACCGTGGGCCGGGCAGCGTGCGGAACTTGCCCGTGAAAATCGGCTCGCCGCAATAGAGCGCGTAGCGGCTGATTTCGAGATTGTAAAACACCTGGAACACGATGCTCAGCGTGGCCAGCCACAGCAGCGCTCCGCCGAAGCGGGCGGTGACGAGCGGGCCGGTGAGCCATTCGCCCCCGCCGATGGCCGCCCCGCCCATGAGCAGTCCCGGCCCGATCATGGCGAACCAGTTCCGCCAGGTGAACCGCGGCGCATCGACCAGTTCGCCCGTCGTCCAGCGCGGCATGTTGGAGGAACCGGGGTGCGGGGCGACAAAGGCCGCTTGGGTCAGCAGGTCGGGCGGTTCGGTTTGCGTGGCGGTGGCGGGCAGAGAAGCGATTTCCATGCAGGTTCCCGACGGGGTGGGCAAAAGGGTGTCGGCGGGCAGGACGATGCGGACCTTTTGATAATGCCAACAATCGGCCGGATCCGCAAGGAGTTTTTCACCGCGGCCGCAGCTCGGCGTGCCGGTAACAGACGACAAGATGATCGTTCACCATGCCCACGGCCTGCATGAAGGCATAGCAGATCGTGCTGCCGACGAAGCGAAAGCCGCGCCGCTTCAGGTCTTTGCTCATGGCGTCGGATTCCGTCGTTCGTGCGGGAACTCCCTTGAGCGAGGGCCAGGCGTTCTGCTTGGGTTGCCCGTCGACGAAGCCCCAAATATAGCTCTCGAATGTGCCAAATTCCGCCTGCACGGCCAAGAACGCCTTGGCGTTGTCGATCGCCGATGCGATCTTGAGCCGGTTGCGAACGATTCCCTCGTTCGCCAGCAGGCCCGCTTGCTTCTTCCCGCTGTATTTGGCGACCACGGCCGGGTCAAACCGATCGAAGGCTTGCCGGTAGTTTTCGCGTTTCTTGAGGATCGTGGCCCAACTCAGCCCCGCCTGCGCTCCTTCGAGAATCAGGAACTCGAACAGCAGCCGATCGTCGTGGACCGGCACGCCCCATTCGAGATCGTGGTATGCGACGTATTGGTCGCCCTTCGCCCACGCGCACCGCACCAGTTCGGTTGTCGTTCGTTTTGGCGCCATCGCTTTTCGCACTCGTCTCGCGTCGCAAACCGACATCATGCGGCGACAAGGCGGCTTCGGTCAACCAGAATCGACTACCATGCGCTGTCGCCCGATGCCCGAAGCGTGGTAGAATATTGATGGGTCCGGATGAAGCATCTCAATTTAATTGAACACGCGGACCCGGATTACGAACACGGCTTGAGATCGTCCGATGGCAACTGCTCCCCCTAAAACTGGTTCCGCCAGGACGCTCGCCGATGTGCTGGCACCTGTGGTCGGCGTGCCGCTCGGCCGCATCCGCGTCCATCCAGCGCCGGGCCGTGCCACCGTGCAAGACGTGATCGACATTCAAGACCGAGAGGGAGTGCTTTGCGAGCTGGTGGCGGGGGTGTTGGTGGAGAAGCACGTGGGATATTCAGAGTCGCTGCTGGCGAGCGTGATTATCGAGTTGCTCAACGCGTTTGTACGCTCGCGAAATCTTGGCCACGTGACGGGCGAAGCCGGAACGATGCAGTTGATGCCCGACCTCGTTCGGATTCCGGACGTGGCCTATACCAGTTGGGAGCGACTGCCCGGTGGCCGGCGGCCAACCGAGCGCGTGCCGCGTCTGGCGCCGAACATCGTGGTTGAAATCCTGAGCGAAGGCAACACGCCGGCAGAGATGGCGGAAAAACGGCGGCTTTACTTTGAGGCCGGTGTCGATCTCGTCTGGGAGATTAATCTTCTGCGGCGCTCGGCGACGGCCTATCGTTCGCCGGCCGACTTCGAAACGCTAGAGAAAGACGGCCGGCTCGAAGGCGGAACGGTCTTGCCGGGCTTCACCTTACCGTTGGCCGAGGTGTTCGCAGAACTTGACCGCCGCGCGTAATTCTACACTCCATGTCGCGAGGTTCAACATGATGACCGCATTGCGAATATCGAACATCGGCAGACGCTCCGCGGAACCGCTCCGGCCGCTGCGAACGTCGACCTTCGAGTGCGTGGCGAGCTGGCTGCTCGCCTGCTTGCTGCTGGTCGGCGCCGTGACCTTCTGCTTGCTGGTCGTCTGGCTCGGCATGCGCGGACCGTTTTCGATTTTCAAGTCCGTGTCCGTTAAGCCCATGCAAGTGAGTGGCGGCGGCGAGAGTGATCTCGGCGACGAACTGTTGCTGGCGTCGCCCGTCGCCAACGATCTGGCCGCCGAAACCGATTTGACCGACCCTGAGTTCCAGTCGACGCTGACCACGGTCATCGACGCCGCGGCCATGCACGAGGCTGCATTCGGCGACGCCACGTCGTTCGATGAGGCGCTGAGCGGCAGCGGGCCGAGCGGCACGGGCACGGCAGCCGGACCGGGCGACGACAGCGGCAAACCGGGCATCCCTCCGCACCTGCGCTGGGAGATCGACTTCGGCAGCGCGGATACACTCGACACTTACGCTCGCAAACTCGACGGCTTCGGCATCGAGCTGGCGACGTTCGGCGTGCGCGGACCGGGCCAATTGACCTATATCAAAAACCTGTCTCGCCCCGCGCCCGATGTCCGCGTCGGAGCGGCCGGAGCGGAGAAGCGGCTCTACATGTCGTGGCGCAGGGGCACGCTCCAAGAGGCCGACCGCAAGCTGGCGGCCAAGGCCGGCGTGCCGGCGGGAAGAATCCTGTTGCAATTCTATCCCGCCGAGACCGAGCAACTCCTGCTGCGCGCCGAGCACGACTTCCGCGGCCGCGACGCCTCGACCATCCGCAAGACACGCTTCGGCGTGCGGCCCGCCGATCGAGGCTACGAGTTTTTCGTCGTCGACCAGCAATATCTCTAGGCCGTCAAGCCGCTGATAGCTCGTCCCGGTTCATTGCCAGATGTCGGCTCCCTCTTTGAGCAGATTGGCCACCAGCGCCTGCTGCTGCCAATGCGTGCTCTGCTTCACTTTCTCGACAAACTCCGGCCGCACGAATTTGGCCCGGCCCGACACAACGCCGCCGGCCTCAGTCCTTAGATAAAGACCTTCCATGAGGTTGTCGGTCCGCTTGGTCGCCGGGTTCTGGAACTGGCTGTCAAAGAGGGACGGGCCGATCAACCGGCGCAGCTCTACTCTGCGGAGCACACCGGTGTGGAGCACGGGCACCGTCTCGATGCCCATGCCTTCGAGCAACGACGATCGTCGTTCAAGGCTGAGAAACGCCTCCTCATTCTTGTCGTAGATGTCGAACTCGAAGAAGTAGTGCGGAAGTTGGCGATAGTGGATGGAATGCCGCGCATAGAGCCACTCGCCGAACAAGATGAACCGGTCTTCGAGCCTCTCTTCCAGCACGAACCGCCTGACGGCCGCCCATTGCTTGAAAAGGTCGTATTGCGGGTGCATTCCCTCGGTGATGAGGTGGCCCCGACACTGGAGCACCATCTCACCGGCCGAGTTGAAATGGATGCCGACATTGGTGCCGTCGATCTTTTCTTCGACGACGAGCGACTCATTTGCGATGAACTGCTCCGACTCGGCTTCGTCGAGATGCTTGTCGTCATCGGTCCCCTCGGAGCCAAAGAGGTGAGGTGTCCTCGGGTATTTAATGAAATCGTCTCGTGAACTACCCATGACCGGTCACACCTTCTTCCCCGATGCCGAGCAGTCGACCGGAAGCTCGGCGTGAATGGAGACCCGCGTTTGTTGGTTCATAAACTCGGGCGCGACCTGTTCAGCGCCTGCGTAACCTCGTACCACAAAAGCGGTGAGACATCATGAGGGCCACTTGCCGCAATTCGCTTGATGGCTTCTTCCGGCTCGATGCCCTCGATCCGTGCCGTTACCGCCGCTGCAATGGCGGGCGAGCGACTCATGCCTCCGCTGCAGCTTATCAGCGTCGGCGCCATTGCCCTGACGAAGATGACCGCGGTGTTGATCGCCGCCTCGATTGTTACCGGTGAATTCCCTTGTCCGTCAACCAGCGGAAAACGGCAATAGATTAGCTCCCTTGGGGCCGAAACGGGCGACTCCTCCATTGCCAGGTCGATGACGGCCTGGATTCGGTGATCGAACACGCTTTTGAAATCACGCGCATCGAACGCATTGCCGATCCAGAGCAAGCCAGGAAGAACTTCTCGCATTATGTCGCTCCAATCACTCAGTCGTCTCCGACTCGTAAATTCCCAGCGCAGCCGAAACCCGCTTCCAACACGCAATCGCATAAGCCATCACGTCTTCGTCACTTGCCTCGGGCTGGCGCTCACGAAACCGCCGCTGAAAACTGGGGGAACCACATCGCTCACGCTCACCAACATCGTCAAGCGCTTTCCTAAGCCGAACTTGTTCGCCCGCCGCCTCGGCCCAGGTCCAATGCATCATCCATAACAGGCTCTCCAGCGCATTCGGATCCTCCACGTACATCGTCGGTCTTTTCTCGATGTAGGCAATGGTTTCCGCGTATTTTTGAATTAAGGCCGCGCGGCACGGATCCGGCGGGCGCTCCTTAAGCCGCAGCCGGACCAGCAGGTCGCTTAACTCCGCGGTGCCGCTCGGCGTCTCCGGCAGTTTGCTTTCGTCGAAAGCCCGCTGTAAGTCCGCTTGCAGCCGTTCGTACTCCCGCTCATAAAATCCTATGTCGGCCCGCTCAAGCCGCCCTTTTTCTGGGCCGCAGGTCTTGCGCTCGATCAGTTCGGGGATGTAGGGGAGTTTGGCCGTCTCGTTCAGCCGCACGAGGTTGGCCTCAACCTCGCCAGTTCGCATCAGGTGGATGCCCGTCAGCAATACGCGATATACGTAGAGCAACGGCTTCACGTGCGGCGGGTCGGCCTTTTGAAAGAGCTTCCACTGGCTCTCGGCAAAGCCCAGGTAATGGTGGGCGTGGTACCTCGTGACGCAGCCGGCGGCAATCGCCGCGAGCTCGTAATACTCAGGCGTCGCATGGACCACCAGCGGCGAAAGCACCTGTTCCAGCACATAGCCGTTCTTCTTGAGCATCAGCCTGAAGAACTTCGCGGCGTCGTGCGTCACGAGGTCGATCTCCAGGCCGTCGTGAACACCCGATTTCTCGATGGTCTCCTGGCCGGGTTTCAGGCTCACGATTTCTTCCAGCGGAAGCAGGTGGACGCCGCGCAGATCATAGTCGGAATCGGGCGAAGGGAAGCCGTAAAGGTGCGCGCCGCTGATCGTTGCGAACAGCAGTGGGTACGGATGGTCTTCAACTTGCTTTTGGAGCCGAAAGTCAATCGTCATGGCAACTCCTCCGCCAGCGCTCGCCTGCGGGCGTTGACGAGGAACTCGTTGGCTCGCTCGTAGTCGGGCCGTTCGGGCAACTTGGTCGCGCTGAGCGCCTGGTCGAACTGCCGGTGCAGGTCCCGAACCGGTGAGCAAGTATCCGCCACATCGGCAATGTAAGGCGCGGTACCGGCCAAAATGGTTCGCGCGGCGGCTTCAGTTTTCGCCCCCGAATTGCCGATACCGCCAGTGGGTCTGCGCCGTAGACTTTGCGCGACCGGAACCAACGTCGGGCTGGAGAACCAGTCCACCGGGCGAAAGAAGGGCCATTGTGGCGACCACCGAGCTGCGCAAAGCCGCCGTGCTGTTGATGAGCTTGCCGGAAGAGGATGCGGGCAAAGTCCTGGCAAAACTCCCGCCCAAGCAGCTTGAGATGGTCTCCGTCGAGATCGCCAAAGTCGGCCTGGTGAGCCGCGAGGAGCAGGAAAACGCCATCAAGGACTTTGCCGACGCCTCGCCCGGCTCGATCGGGGCGGGCAGCGGCGGACTCGACCTGGCCAAGAACCTCGTCGAACGCGCGCTGGGCAAAAACGCCGGCAGCACCATCGAGAGCGTGCGGCAGCAGATCGAAGCCATGCCCTTCGGCTTCCTGCAGAAGGTCGACAGCCAGAACCTGCTGACCTTCCTCATGGACGAGCACCCGCAAACCATCGCTCTGATCCTCTCGCACCTCAACGCGCAGCAAGCGGCCGACATCATCGGCGGCCTGCCCAGCGACCGGCAGTTGGCCGTGGTGCGGCGCATCGCCACCATGGGCCAAACCAACCCGGAGATCATCCACGAGGTCGAAAAGGGACTCGAACACCGCATGTCGAGCGTGATGAGCCAGGAGTTCGAGAACGCGGGCGGCGTGGAGGCGGTGGCCGAGATCCTCAACGTCACCGACCGCGCCACCGAGCGGAGCCTGCTGGAAAACCTGGCCCAGGAAGATCCCGACCTGGTCGAAGAAATCCGCCGCTTGATGTTCGTGTTCGAAGACATCGCCAAGTTCTCGGCGAAGGACGTGCAAACGCTGCTCAAGAACATCGAGAACTCGCAGCTTGCCATGGCCCTGAAGGGCGCCAGCGAAGAGTTGAAGCAGAAGATTTTGGGCAACATGTCGGTGCGCGCCGCCGACCTGCTGAAGGAAGAGATGCAATACCTCGGCCCGGTGCGGTTGTCGGCCGTCGAGCAGGTGCAGCAGCAGATCGTCGACGTGGTCCGCCGCCTGGAAGACGCCGGCGACATCACCGTCAGCGCCGGCGAAGAAGCCGAGGAATTCATCCAATAGCGGCGCTACCGCACAGAGGCGTAGGCACGGCCGTCGAGGAACCCGCCTGCAGGCGGCGATGCGACTTGACTGAAGATGACAAGTCGCCACCCGCCTTCCTCGCGCAGCGCGCTGCGCGTCATGGGCGGCTTCGATCCCTTCGAGTGGCGCAGCGCGCTGCGCGTCACAGTCGGCCGGATTCGATCGGTTCGAGTGGCCCAGCGTGCTGCCGTCGGGCACGGTCCACACTTGGCGCAGCGCGCTGCGCGTCGGACGCCGCCCAGGCTGAGCTATTTGCGCAGCGCGCTGCGCGACCGTTTACCACACCTCCCCATTGGATGTAAAACGAAACCGCTCTAAGTGCTTTTCGGTCACGGTGTTACGTCAGAGGCTGCGAAATCGTTTCGCAATCATTCTGCGATTCCTCCGCAGCGGTGCTTTCACTTTGACGGAGTAACCACTCCGCGATCTTCGCACCGCAGTCCTCGACGGGCCGGCGCTCGATTCTGCCTCGGCCGACCGAAGGCAGCCGGTGCGTTCGTTTTTTTGGCACCAGCCGATAACCCGCCAGGCGAAAGACCAACAGCGTCGCCGTGATGACGAGGGACGAGCCGCTTGCGAACAGGGCAGTCGGCAGCTTGTGGAACGTAGGATCCACGAAATAGCCGAGCCCGAAGACCACCAATGGCACGCCCATCCGTTAGATTCCCAATCGTTTCGGCACAAAGCTGCCAACGACAGCAACCGTCGAAGCGAGCCATAAGAACAGGCTGGCCCTCACGGCCACCACGTGGTCATCTCCCGTGGGTGGAAACAGCCCATTACGTGCGCGTCCAACGCCCAAGGTCACACAGGCGGCGAAGACGAGCAGCATCAATTGCCGCAAGGAGAATTGAAAGGGTTTCGGAGGCCGCGGTGGCGAGACGAGGGGGTGTCGTGCTAATTCAAAGTGGCGGCGACATAGCGCCGCGATCGCCAGGAAGGTCGTAACGACCACGGTGGCGCAGAGTTGGGCAGCGAACCAACGAATCCGGCCCCGGTGCCAGGTCTGGGTCGTCGTGAGAATGAGCGCCCAGAGCCAAACAGAGCCAAACGCGAGTCCGGCGAGACAGGTCAAGACTCGCCGCGCCTCAAATCGCCAGGCCAGTCCGGCCCATAGCCCCAAAAGACACGCCTCGCCGCCAACCAGCAGCGCGAAAACACAGTTCACTGCGGTGACCTTGCCGACTTGGAACAACGGCGCGAAGCACAAGGCCGTCGCCAGATGAACGGCCAGGAGAACTTCGCATAGAGAGCCCAAGGCCCACTCTCGTCGTCCTGAATGTGGCTTGTTGTGGCACATCATTCGGCATGACCTTAACCTAACCGGGGCACGCGGCCGGTGCAATTTAGCCCGGTCTTCAGATACTCAGCGCAGGCGGGACGGCGAGGCGTCGAAGATTTTGTCGGTCTGCTCGCGCTGGATACGAATCCGCTCTTGACGCTGGTGCTCGCGATACTCGCGCACCGCGAGCGGGATCACCAGGCACAGCGCCGCCGCGACCGCCGTCAGCCAGAACATCGTGCGAAGCTTGAATTGAAAACGTGGCATGAGCTGATTCAGGTCGCCCGCCGCTTGCGGCGATGCTGGTCGAGAAACTGCTTGAGCGACGAACCGCCCCGCATGCCGCGCAGCCCCAGCCGCAAGGCGTTGTCGACGCTAAGCCAATTGTCGGCGGGCGATTCGACAATCGGCCCCGAGCGGACCTGCGGCCACTGGCCCGTGCGGCGATGATGGGCGTCGGCCCACCGCAAGAGTTGCGCGGCCGAAAACCTGGCGATCGAGTGGATGTTCCGCGCGCCGCGGTAACGCGCCCACAGCTTGCCCAGCGACCAGCCGGCAGGAAGACCCCGGGCCGCCCTCCGCAAAGCGATGTCGATAATGCCCCAGCTATCGCCCGGCGACTGAGGAATCTTGCCCGAAGTTTGCGTCGGCCAACGCCCGTGCCGCTCGAAATGCGCATCGGCCCAGGCCAGAATCTGCTTGACGGTGAAGTCGGGCAAGTCGAGATGGTAGCGCACCTGTCGGTGCTCGGCTAACAACCTGGCTATGGAAGAACCGCCTTTGAAGCCCCGTTTGCCGGCGTGCAGCGCGATCTGCACCTTGCCCCACGTTTCATTCGGCGCCGAAGCGATAGCACCTGAATTGACATTGGGCCACTGGCCGGTGCGTTGGTGATGCTCGTCGGCCCGGGCGAGCAGCGTCTCGATCGACAGCGGCGGCTGGCGGCGGTGCTTCATCTGAACGCCGCGCTCCCGCTTCAGCAATCGCGCCAGCGACGAGCCGCCGCGCATACCGCGAATCCCGTGGCGCAACGCCTGATCCACCGCGTGCCAGGTCTCGCCCACCGCCTCGGTCACGGGGCCGGTCTCCGGCGTAGGCCACATGCCGGTCCGTTTCTGATGGGCGTCGGCCCACTTCACGATCTCGCCGATCTTAAAAGGGGGCAAGTCGCCCATATTGCGCCTGCCCCGGTGCTCGGCCAGCAGCTTGGCCAGCGAGGAGCCGCCGGGCAAGCCGCGTTGGCCATTCCTGAGCGCCACTTGGACGGCCATCCAGGTCTCGCCGGCCGCCTCCTCAACGCCTCCCGAATGCGAAAGCGGCCATTGACCGTGCTTCTTGAAATGGGCGTCGGCCCAGCGAAGAATCTGCGGGATGGTGTAGCGCGGCAGCGCCTTGCGATTGCGAACGCCACGGTAGCGGGCCATTACGCGGGGCAACGAGTCGCCGCCGGGCATGCCCCGCAGCCCAAGGTGCAGGGCATTGTCGATGCTCTGCCACTTTTCTTCCAGCGTGCCCCGCACGCGGCCGCTGTCGGACCGCGGCCACTGCCCAGTCTCCTCGTGGTGCGCATCGGCCCAGGCCAGAATCTGCTTGATATAAAGCGGCCGTTTCCGCCAATTGCGGGACCGCGCCGCCTTTCGCGCCGCTGCTCGACGAGTTCCGATGGGCATGATGGAGACCTTCCTCAAAGCGTAGGGTGGGACTAGCGAGCTTGACCCCTCCACGGCCGCCGCGTGCAGTATAGGATAAGCTAGGAATCCGCGAGAGTGAAGAATGTCGCCCAACAGGCAAATCCGTCATCGAAACCGCCGTCCGTTGGAGAAACTGCTGCCGGTGGTTCTGCTGCTATTCGCCGCCGTCGTGGCCTGGCGACTTTGGCAACGCGCCCATTCGCCCGCCCACCTGCTCGAACAAGCGCGTCAAGCGCGAGAGTCGAAAGACTACGCCGCCGCATTGCGCTACTACGACCAGATCGACGCCGCCGCCGGCGAGGAGGCCGTCGAGGGCCGCTGCGCCGCCGCGGAAATCTGGCTTCAATTGGGCCACGCCTCCCAGGCCGAAGCCCGCTTTCGCCAAGCGCTGGAAATCGACCCGCATAGCGCGCCGGCTCACGATCGCCTGGCAAACCTGTTGACCGTGGAAGGCCGCCGCTTCGAGTCGTTGCCGCACCTCTATGAACTGCTGCGCCAGCGCCGCTGTTCCTACGATGTCCTGTTCCTGGCCGGCGACCACGCCAAGACCGTGGAAGCGGCCGACGACCTGGCCCGCTTCCGCGCCGCGGCGCCCGACGATCCGGCCCCCTTGATCGGTCTGGCCCGCATCGAAATCCGCAAGCAAAACGACGCCCAAGCGGCCAAGATGCTGAGACAGGTGATCGCCGACGCCCCCGAGTTGATCGAAGCACATGCCCTGCTGGGACGAGTTCTCTTGGAATCGCCCGAAGACGACGAGCTGGCCACCTGGTCCGCCGCTTTGCCCAGCGAGGCCGACGGGCATCCGGATATCTGGTTCGTCCGCGGCGGCTGGGCGAAACGACGCGGCGAGACCGAGGCCGCCGCGCGGTGCCTGTGGGAGGCCCTGCGGCGCGACGCCAATCACCAATCGGCCACGCTGCAATTGTCTCAATTGCTCGAGACGCTGGGCCAAACGGCGCTGGCCAAAGACCTGGGCCAACGCGCCGTGGCGCTGGCCGATCTCTCCCTGGCACTCGAATCGTTGCGTTTGCACCAAGACGATGTTTCGCAACTGTTCCGCGTGGCCCGGCAGGCCGAAGCGTTGGGCCGGTTGTGGGAAGCCCGGGGCTGGAACCAGCTCGCCCTCTCTGCGGGCGATGCCGGCTGGGCGCGCGAAGCGCTGGCCCGCATCGAGCCGCAGCTCGACGATGCGCTGCCCCCGACCTTGCCGCAGATCGATCCGGGCGTTCGACTCGATTTAGCGCATTACCCGCTGCCCGACGAACGCCAGCCAGCACGCTTGCGCTACGATCGCGGCGCCGCGCCGGCGCTCGTTGCCGCCGGCCCCCGGTTTGAAAACGTCGCAAGCGAAGCGGGCATCGCTTTCCGCTATTTTTGCGGCCGCGAAGGATCGGACCCGCGCGCCCGCATGTTCGAGTCGCTGGGCGGCGGCATCGCGGTCGTCGATTTCGATCTCGACGGCTGGCCCGATCTCTATTTCACGCAAGGCTGCCGCTGGCCGCCGCGGGCGGGTCAGAGCGAATTTCTCGACGCCCTGTATCGCAACCTGGGCAGGGAGCGGTTCGCCGACGTCACACGCGCCAGCCGCCTCGGCGACGAGCGGTTCAGCCAGGGGGCGACGGTCGGCGACTTCAACAACGACGGCTTTCCGGATCTTTACGTCGCCAACATCGGAGTCAACCGGCTGTACGTGAACGAGGGCGACGGAACGTTCAGCGACGTCGGCGAAGCGGCGGGCATCCGGGCCGACCGCTGGACCACAAGCTGCGTGTTGGCCGACCTCAACGGCGACGGGCTGCCCGACCTGTACGACGTGAACTATCTCCAAGGCCCCGGCGTGTTCGAGCAGACCTGTCCCGTCGACGGCCAGCCGCGCACCTGCCGGCCCAGCACGTTCCAGCCGGCCCCCGACATGTTTTACCTCAACTTGGGCGACGGCCGATTTCAAGAAATGACCGAAGCCGCCGGGCTGCGCGCCGCGGGAGGCAACGGCCTGGGGATTGTGGCGAGCGATTTCGACGGCACGGGCAAGCTGAGCCTTTTCGTCGCCAACGATCAGGACGCCAACTTTTACTTCGTGAATCGCACGCCGGCCGCCGGCGCACGGCCGCGGTTCGAAGAACGCGGACTGCTCTCAGGACTCGCCTTCGACGGCGCGGGCCGGGCGCTGGCGTGCATGGGGGTGGCCGCCGGCGACGCCAACGGCGACGGAAGAATCGACCTGTTGGTCACCAACTTCAGCCAGGAGTCGTGTACCCTTTATTTGCACGAGGCCGGCGACTTGTTCACCGACGCCACGGGGCCAGCCGGCCTGCGCGGGCCGAGTTTCGCGATGTTGGGCTTCGGCACGCAGTTCCTCGACGGCGAGCTGGACGGACTCGCGGACTTGGTCGTGACCAACGGGCACGTCCACGAGTTTTCGTCGCCGGGCGTCTCCTACGCGATGCGGCCCCAGTATTTTCGCAATCTCGGCGGCGGCCGGTTCGAAGAGCTTCCGGCAGACCGCTTGGGAGCCTATTTCGAGCAAGCCTGCTTCGGCCGAAGCCTGGCGCGCCTGGACTTCAACCGCGACGGCCGCGACGATTTCGCGGTATCGTCGCTCGATGCGCCGCTTGCGCTGTTGTGCAACCGGACGGAGCCGGCCGGCCATTTTCTCGCGGTGCAGCTTAAGGGTGTGCGGTCCTCTCGCGATGCCGTTGGCGCCGTGGTGACGATCCAGATTGGCGAGCGCCGGCAGACGCAATGGCTGAAGGCGGGTGACGGCTTCCAGGCCAGCAACCAGCGGCAGTTGACTTTTGGCCTGGGGGCTGCCAGACGCATCGAGAAGCTGCACATTGCCTGGCCGTCCGGGGTCGCACAAGAGTATACCGACCTGCCCGCCGACGAGTCGTTGATTCTCGTCGAGGGTGTACCGCGATGACCATGTTGTCGCAGTGCCACGCGAGGGACCGTGTTTGCCACCAGCTTTAACTGGTGTTTCGCGGCTACCATGCCTTTTTCCTTTGAGCCGACTTCAGCCGGGCTCCTCGACCAGCGCGCCCTTCGGTGTCGCGGGCAAGGGCTAAAGCCACGACCGAGAAGCCCGGCTGAAGCCGGCTCATTAGGGGTTGGCTACGGCGATGCGATCGGCCATGCCCCGCCGAGCGGCGACAAAGCTGCTCAAATGCGGATCGGCGCCGAGCTCGGCGCTGATCACCGCACCGCGCGTTTCCTGTTGGTGCCAAAGCTGGCCACGCAACCCATCGACGATGGACTCCGATGCGCGCCGTCTATTTTAGTAAAATTTTTTTATCTGAAGACGCTTGACGAGAGCTTCCGCGCTGGTATAACGCCCTTGAACCGGGATGCGGGGCCGAAACAGAACGCATTTTAGTTGGCGATTCCAGCCATTGAGGCTTCCTAGTCACCCGAACCGAAAAGGCCCTTTCCATGCGCACCCATCGGACGAACGGCGCGCCGCGCCGCGCTTTTACCTTGGTCGAACTGTTGGTGGTCATCGCCATCATCGGCATCTTGATCGCCTTATTGCTGCCGGCAATCCAGGCGGCCCGCGAGGCCGCGCGACGCTCGCAGTGCAACAACAATCTCAAGCAATTGGCGCTGGCGGCGCAGAACTACCACGATATCTGGAAGAAGTTCACCTATGGGCGCGGCGGCTGGAACAATATCGGCGGGGGGCGCTGCGGCGACTATTCCGGCTTCATCACCTTGCTCCCCTTCATCGAGCAGGAGCCGATGTGGGAGATGATTGTCACCCAGGGCCAGTCTCCGCTGGTTCCCGCCGGCCAAACCACGGTGGGCCAAGCCAATCCCTGGAACACCAAATTCGTGCCCTGGATGACTCAGATCAATTCGATGCTCTGCCCGTCGAGCACGATGGCCACCGACAACAAGTACCCCGGCATGGGCGTGCGGAGCTATCACTTCAGTGCGGGACCATTCATCTACGGCTACGACAACAATAACTATGCGCTCGATCCGACAGGCGTCTATGCCTACTGGATGAAGATCACCACGGGCTCGCCCACCTGCGCCGGCAGCAGCGTTCAAAAGGGAATGAACAACATTCTCGACGGCACCAGCAACACGATCGCCATCAGCGAGAAGGTGGTGGGGCCTCCGGGAACGGGATCGAAAAGCATCTTTGGTCAGGGCGTCGAGCCCTTCACGCCGGCCATCTTGCTCCCGAACCCGACCATCTGCCTGGCCCAGGCGAACAATGGCTACTACATCGGCGGCGCCATCTCGTCGTTCAATGTGGGCGACCAGTGGGCGATGGGCCATGCCTACTGGACCTTGTTCACGACGATTCTGCCGCCCAACAGCCCCACCTGCTACGGGGCGACCGGCCTGAATCCCAGCAACGCCAACGGCATTTTCCCGCCCACCAGCTATCACCCCGGCGGCGTGCTGGGCGCGATGGTCGACGGCAGCGTGCGGTTCATTACCGAAGGGATCGACTGCGGCAGCTACGGCATGCCGCCCGCCAACAGCTACGGCGTGTGGGGCGCGATGGGCACGGCGGCGGGCGGCGAAAGCCTGGGCCTGCCGGGCACTCCCTGACGCGCCTCGTAAGGGAGAGTTCTACTTCACGCGGCCGGGAATGAGACATTGGCGGTGGCTGGGGCAGAAGCTGGCCGAGCGCGGCGTGGCAATCACCAAACCGCCGTCGGCCAGCGATGCCCCGGTGGTGACGATTCCGGGGCATCGCTTGGCCGCCACGCTCTTGAAGGGCGCCAGCCGCTATCTGCCAAGATGCCGCCACACTGCCGACGATCGCCAACACGTCGCTGCCGACGCTTGACGGGCAACCCAGGAAGGATAGGCTGCACTAAGGCACCCGAAGGCAACGAGCAAGCATCATGACGCGGCGCAGAAGCGTAGGTTGGCCGATCACGCTGGGCGTGATCATGATCGTGCTGTTGGTGGCGCTCATCATCGGCTGGGTGCTGCTGGCCCTCGAATACGTGCCGCTGCTGGCGGTCGGCACCACCTTCCTGGTGCTGGTCCTGATCGGCGTGGCGCTCTACCTGACCATCGCCGTCAAGCAAATCAGCCTCAATCAGCGGCAGGCGAACTTCATCGACAGTGTCACGCACGAACTGAAAAGTCCCATCGCCTCGCTCAAGCTCTACCTGCAAACGCTCAGCCGTCGCAGCGTGAGCGAGGCCCAGCAGCTCGACTTTTATCGTTTCATGCTGGAAGACCTGGACCGGCTCGACGCGCTGATCGATCACATGCTCGACGCGGCGCGGCTGGAGCAGGTCGCCGCCGAAAGCGACGTGGGCGGCGTGTCGCTGCCCGAAATCCTGCAAAGCTGTGCTTCGACCGTCTGCTCGCGGCACCGCCTGCCTCTGGAAACGATCTCGCTCGACGTTGCTCCCAGCATTGTGCGGGCCCGGCCGGTCGACCTGGAGATCGTGTTCCGCAACCTGATCGACAACGCGGTGAAGTACTCGCTTCCCGATCCGCGGGTCAAAGTCGAGTCGTGGTCGAACGGCCGCGGCAGCGTGCTGACGCGCGTCAGCGACAACGGGCCGGGCATTCCCGCCAAGCTGCGCCGCAAGATCTTCGGCCGCTTCGTGCGGCTGGGCAACGAGCTGGAGCGGACGCAGGCCGGCACCGGGCTGGGGCTGTATATTGTGCGCACGCTGGTCGACCGGATGAAAGGCAAAATCAGCGTCCGCGGCCGAGGCACGCACCGGGGAACCGTGTTCGAAGTCGAATTGCCGGGCCACGAACGGCTGAACCTGGAAGACCGCGACCACCAGCCGTTGGCCGCGCCGGTGACCTAAGCGGCCGCGAGAGACACAGCCATGGCGGAACCAACCAAACACATCCTGATCGTCGAAGACGAAGCCCACATGGCCTTCGGCATCAAGTTCAATCTGGAAGGCGACGGTTATCGCGTGACGGTCGCGGCCGACGGCCCCGCGGCCCTGCGGGCCTTCGAACGCGACCCGCGGGGGATCGATCTGGTGGTGCTCGACCTGATGCTGCCGGGCATGAGCGGCTATGCCGTCTGCGAGGCGCTGCTCCGCAGCCGCAACGATGTGCCGATTTTGATGCTCAGCGCCCGCACGTTGTCCGAAGACCGCATCCGCGGCTACGAGGTGGGGGCCAGCCAATACTTGTCAAAGCCGTTCGAGCTCGACGAGTTGTTGGCCATGGTCCGCAACCTGCTGCGCCGGCCGCGCGGCCAGGCGGCGCCGCGCGCCGCCGAGACCTACCGCTTCGGCCGGGCGACGGTCAACTTCGACACCTACGAGGCCCTGGTGGGCGAGCAGGAGATCCGCCTGACGCCCATGGAAATGAGCCTGCTGCGGTATTTCATCGACAACGAAGGGCGCGTGATCGGCCGCAACGAGCTGGTCGAGCGCGTCTGGCGGCAGCCCTATATCGAATCGACGCGCACGGTCGACAACTTCGTGATGCGGCTGCGGAAGTATTTCGAGGAGGACCCCGCCGAGCCGCGTCATTTTTTGAGTGTCCGCGGCGCGGGATACCGCTTCATCGCGTCCGGCCAGAGCGACTAGCCGGCGACCAGACCGGCATTCTGCCGCAGAAGTCGAAAAGATCAAGGCCGCATCGGTCGTGCGAATAGCCAAAGCCCCCACGCGCAAAGCCCGATCGCGAGAAGCGTTGTCGCAATGAACCACGGCTCGGCGGCCAGCCTCCAGCCCTGGTCGGCGAGGTTTGCCGCATGTAGGGCAACGATCAGACCGAAGACCACGCTGGTTGTCAGACAATAGGCTTTCATGGAAACTCTGAAGCTAGGCTAGCCAGGTTTTTATTTGACTTGCGGGCATATGGAATCACTACCTGACGCTGCAGCGGCCGACCGATCGATGAGCTGTTCCGACCTCGTCGAAAGCGTCAGCCGCCGGCACTCGCCAGGAACTCGTAGAGCACGTCGGCCGCCTTGGTCAGCTCGTCGATCGAAAGCCATTCGTCGGCCGTGTGGGCCTGGTCGATCGAGCCGGGTCCGAAAACCACCGTCGGCACGTTCGCCACCGAGATCCGCGAAGCGTTGGTGCCGAACGACACGCCGATCTTTTCGCCGCGGCCGAGCACGCGCCGCAACACGGCCACCAACCGGTCGGCCAAGGCGCCGTTGTCTCGATCGGCCAACGGCGTACTCAGCAGGTAGGGATGCTGGTGTTCGACTTCGACCTTGGTGGTCGCGGTTTCGCACAGATAAGCCAGCACGTGCTCGTAAGCGGCCAGCCCCTCTTCGCCCGGCAGCAGCCGACGGTCGATCTCGATCGAACACACGTCGGGCACCGTATTGACGCTCAGGCCACCCTGGATCGTGCCCACGCTGAGCGTCGCCCGGCCGCACAGCGGATGTTCGGGGACGATCTTTCCCAACTCGCCCGCATAACGCTCGAGGGCCTCAAGAACCGGGGCCATGCCGTAGATGGCGTTCTTGCCGCGATCGGGCTTCGAGCTGTGGGCGGCCAGTCCGTGAGTGCGGCATTTCCAACGAACGGCGCCCTTGTGGGCCACGACCACGTCGAGGTCCGTCGGCTCGGCGACGATCGCGACATCGGGCCGCCGAGGCACGACGGATTCGGTGCCCGTGGCCCAAAGCTTGGGCAACTCGCTGGCGCCGCTGTAGCCGTACTCCTCGTTCACGGTGCAGGCCATGATCACCGTGGGCCTGCCCGGCGGCCGCTCGTCGGCCAGACGCGACACGGCGCCGAGCATGGCCGTCATGCCTCCCTTGATATCGCAGGCTCCGCGGCCATAGAGCCGGCCGTCGCGGACCTGCGGCTTCCAGGGATCGATCGTCATGCCGTCGACGGGCACGGTGTCTTGGTGCGCTTCCAGCAGAATCAAGGGGCCGCCGGACTCCGGCGAGCGAGCGCCGTCGAGCCGGGCCACGATATTCTCGCGCCGCGGCTGCACAAGCTGCCGCTGCCACGGCAAGCCCAGCCGCTCGAACAGCCGCTGCAGATAGTCGGTGACGCGCTCTTCGTAAAATTCGGGGCCATCCAGCGGCCGCCCCATCGGATTCACGCTGGGAATGGCGACAAGATCGCTGAGGGTCTGGACGAGGTCGATTGCCATGGAGTTTGCCTTGGTAAAGCGGAGCCAAGCATTGTACCCCTATCGCATTCCCAGTCCCACCCAGTGCTGGCTTTCCAGGAAGTCGAGCAGCCAGGGGTGGACCCAGGGGTTCCACGTCGGGTAGCTGGCCGAGAGCACCGACAGGCCCAGAAAGATGATCGCCAGACCGCGTGACCAGCGACGGGCGGCCAGCAGGTCGGCGGCCGGCAGCATTGCCACCAGCCACAGCGGCGCGAACCAAAACACCCAGCGAAAGCCGCTGGTCATGCCGCCATAGTTGCGGTCTTCTTGCGGCATCCGCAAATAAAAGGCGATGCACACCAGCGAGACCGAGCCGACCAATAGCCCCAGTGCCCGCCAGTCGGGCGAGCGGCGCAAGCAAAGCATGGCCATTCCAAGGAAGCTGAACAGCCAGACCGGGGTCAACGAAAAAATGCCGTGGTGGCCGACGAGCGCGTGAAACGCGTAAACTCCCGCCTCCGGCTCGCCCTGGTCGATGGGACTTCGTGCTTCGGGCTTCGACCAATAGCTATCGCGCGGCCGGCCGTTGCGAAGGAACTGATAGTCGTACCAATTGTCGCCCGGCTTGCGATGGGCGTAAGCCGGAATCCACGAACGGTGCGCCAGGTAGTTCGTGCCTTCCGCCGCGGCGGCGACGATCAGCGCGGCGGGCAAGAAGGCCTTCAACGTGCCGGCAGGCGCTTTGTAGAGCAACCCGACGGTCACGGCCACGGCGAAGGCCAGCGCCGGCAGCTCGTTGGCGGCGGTAAAGGCGGCAAACAGGCCGGCCACAAAGAACCAGCGCAGCCGCCGTTCGTCGTCGTACCAGATGCGCAGCGACGCATCGAGCGCGATCGCGGCGGCGACGGCGGCCGTCAAATGGTTGTTGATCGTCACGGCGAAGGTCGACAAGAAGGTGCCGAAGGCGGCGCACGTCATCACAAACATCCGCCCCCAATCGCTGCCGCCGAACCGCTCCACAAGCCTGCTCACCGTCAGGAAGTAGACGATCATCGGCAGGCCGTTGAACGCGAGCAGCAGGCCGCGGCCGATGGCGAAGGGATGTGCGCCGAGTGTTGCTCCGGTGGTCTTATAGATCAGCCAATAGGGTCCCGCCAGCAGCGTGGCCAAGAGCGGCGGCTTGCTGGAATAGAGATGGCCTTGGCCGGCTTCGGGAGCCGGGCGGCCCTGGTCGTCATGCTTGACCATGTCGATCGTGTCCCAGTTCGGCTGGCTCACGATTTCGTCGATCTGGTAGGTGCCATGTTCGACCAGGGCACGCACGGTGGCCCAGCGGCTGCGGTCGTTGCCCGACAAAAAGGGGCGTTGCTTTTGCCAGTCCTTGCGGCCCTGGTCCTTGAGATATTTTTCCAGGCGGACCGTGTCGACGGAGTTCACGGCCAGGATCCGCCCGGCCATGCCCCCGACGCTGGCCGCGATCAGCAGTGCGTACACACTGCGGCGGAGCGCGCGGCGGGGATCGGCGGTCGGGGCGGCATCGGTCATGAGGCACTGTGAATGGGGAGCTCGTCTCGGTTGTCGGCGTCTCATCGCCGGCGGTCAGATGCTTGCCGATCATATCCACCTCGCGCCCCGGTTGCAAAGAATGGTGTCGATTTGACGACAGCAGGGGCAAGGCCCTATCCATCCGCGCGCGTCGCTCAAAAACCGGTCAGAGGCAACCCGCTCGCAAATGACCGTTCCGGCTACCTATAATGCCTGAATGAAGGAGATCACCATGCCACGTCTCGCATTCTTCCTCATCTTGTTGTTCGTCTCGGCCGAGTTGTTCGCCCAGGAGAAGCAGCCCGAGTTCAAACCGCCCGACGACATCGCGTATCGCAGCGAGAACATCATCAGCGACGGCACGCGCATGGCGGCAGACATCTTCGCGCCGAGAACGCCGGCCGCGGAGAAACTGCCGACCATCGTGATGAGCCACGGTTGGGGCGGAACGGTGGCGGCGTTGCGTCCGGATGCCGTCGTCTTTGCCCGGGCCGGTTACCAGGTCGTCGCCTTCGATTATCGCGGTTGGGGCAATAGCGACTCGCGACTCGTGCTGGCCGGCAAGAAGCCCGACAAAGAAGACGGAAAGTTCGTCGCCGAAGTGAAAGAGGTCCGCGAGGTCGTCGATCCGATCGACCAAACGACCGACATCTTGAACGCCATCCCCGGCGTCACGCACTACGGCGTTTACAAGGAAGCCCGCGGCAAGGCACAGCAGGAGGCGATCGCCTGGTACGATGAGCATCTGAAGTATGTCCCTTAGCTGCTCCCGTAAAGCGTTGCTCATCCTCGTCGGCCTGCTGGCCGGTCTCGTGGGCATGCCCGGCGATGCGCCCGTCATCGGCAAGGAGCCCTTGGCGAGTGACACGCCCGAAGTCGACGCCACGACGCTGCGGCGCAAGGTGCTGTGCGGCTATCAGGGCTGGTTCCGCTGCCCCGGCGATCCGGCGGGCGAGGGTTGGCGACATTGGAGCCGCGACGCAAACCGGATCGGCCCCCACACGCTGACTTTCGAGATGTGGCCCGACCTCTCCGAGTATGACCACGACGAAAGGTATCCGGCCGCCGGCTTCACGTACCCGGACGGCAATCCGGCACAGCTCTTCAGCTCGGCCAATTCCAAAACCGTCGACCGGCACTTTCGCTGGATGCGGCAGTATGGGATCGACGGCGTGTTTCTACAGCATTTCGCCGTCGATCTGCCGGGCGGGCCGTTGCAAGACCATTACGCCTCTCGCCGGCAGGTCCTGCAGCACGTGATTGAGGCCGCCCAGAAAACCGGCCGCGTGTGGGCCTTGTCTTACGACATCGCCGGCATGCCGGGCGACAAGATGTTCGACGTGTTGACCGCTGATTGGAAAAAGATGGTCGACGCCGGCGTCACCGCGGGGCCTCGCTACCTCCACGACGGCGGCAAGCCGGTGGTGCAAGTCTGGGGCTTTTACCGCAACAGTCCGGTGAGCGCCATGACACCCGAGCTGGCCCATCGGCTGATCGACTTTTTCAAGGCCGAGGGACGCTACTCCGCCTACCTGCTGGGCGGCGGCGATTGGCAGTGGCGGCGGGATCCCGAGTGGCAAAAGATCGTCTTCCGTTTCGACGCTTACGCTCCCTGGAACGTGGGCAACTACGGCAAAGATGCCGGCGGCGTGCCGCACGCCTCGATGGCCTGGTGGGAGGCCGACAAGCGGGCGTGCGAAGAGCACGGAGTTCTATGGTTGCCCGTGGTCTATCCGGGCTTTAGCTGGGACAATCTCAAGCGAAAGCCGCCCGGCACCTCAACCATTCCGCGGCGCGGCGGCGAATTCTTCTGGGAGCAGTTTCACGAACTGGCGAAGCTCGACGTGGCGGGCGTCTACATCGCGATGTTCGACGAGGTCGATGAAGGGACCGCCATTTTCAAGGTCAGCAACACACCGCCCGCACCGGGCCGCTTCGTGACCTACGACGGCCTGCCCGCCGACTGGTATCTGCGGCTGGCCGGCGAAGGAGCGAAGCTGATCCGCGGCGAGCGGGAGAACCAAAAAGCGATACCGATAGATCCTTCAGCCGGTGGTCATTGAGACCCATTCCGTCAATCCGTCGGACTTCTCGCGGTAGATGGCTTCGAATCGATGTCCGCCGCATCGTCGCTTGGTTCATGGCGCGGCGTGAGAAAGAACGTCCAACTGGGAAAGGCGGCTGGCCGCGGCGGGCAGAACTCGACTTGCCAGACCGGCCCTCCGCGATATTTGAGCGTCACGCGGCCGATCGTCATGCGGCCGGCCGCATAATGCCAGATGGGAGCGCCGTCGGCCCGGCGAGGTTCCAGCAACACCAACAGGTCGGGGTTGGTTCCGTTGGTGGCAAAGCCGAATACCGCGCCGAGATATTCTTTGCTTTCCGGATCGCTGTATTCGAGGACCGGCGTGGGAAGCAGGCGCATCTCTTCCGAGGTGTTCGCGCCGCCATCAGGCACAATTCGCGCCGACGCGCGTGCAGATGACTTCCGCTTGGCCGGCAATTGCCGCCGCAACCACCGCGTTGTCGTCTGGGTCGCTCTGAACTGCGGTGACAGTGGGTGTCGTCAGAGGCACGAGCATCGCGAGCGTTTCGATGTCGGTCGCATAGCGCATGATGCCTGCATCGTCAAGGCCGTGAATGGCGCGTAGCCGCGGATAGCCGAGCGCTCGGCTGAGTTCGTCAAGCAATGGCGGGGAGCTGACGAGCACGTGCGGCGGTTCGGCCAGCAATTGCAAGAGCTCCCGAGCTGGTCCAGTCCGTCCTGGCGCCGCGCGGACGAGGATGTTGGTGTCGACAACGACGTTCATTGCGGTCCGCCGTAGCGAACGTGGTCCATCACCTCGGCGACGGCTTGTTCGATTCCGGCGTCGCTGAGGCCGTGCTTATCGGCGTACTCTTCAGTCGCCGCGAACGTTTCGCTCAAGTCCGCCCGTGCCTGGCGACAAGCCTCGTCGTCCGACGGCCGCGGCTTCAAGGCCACGATGTAGAGCTGCCGATCATTATCAAGCGGATGCCCGAGCATCCGCTCCGCAGAGCGGCGATCTTCGCCATCCATCGCACTCACGCTTACGAGCCTTGAAAACGGTTGGTCCATGTCGAAATCATACTCCCATCACCAACAAGGCGTCATACCTTTTCCTCTACCGGAACCGCCTTCAATAACCGCTCGACCAGCGCATCCGCGTCGAGATTGTCGGCGCGAGCGTGGAAGTTGAGCACCAGGCGATGTCGCAACACCGGCGCGGCCATGGCCTGAATGTCGGCGAAGTCGACGTGATACTTGCCCGACAAGATCGCACGTCCCTTCGCGCCCAGCACCAGATACTGCGATGCCCGTGGACTGGCGCCGTAGGCGAGATACTTGTGAATGGCGGCCGGGGCTGCCGGGGCGTGCCCCTATGCCCTGCCGCCTTGCGGCGACCAGCCGGGCGGTGTAGCGCAGCACGCTGTCAGCGAGCCTTGGGGACCGTTTCATCGTTTCCGTCTCGGAGCGGGGACGCTTCCCTTGACTGCCGCCGGTGTCGTCGGCGGCAGGAGCTTTACACCAATAAGGATCAATTCCCGGTCGGGCGCATTAGGATTTGGCGGTGCGGGAATGACATAGATATCGTCCGGACGAAGGTCGGCGATCGCGCTAACCTCGTATGCGCGCTGCGCCTCCCGAGAGCCGTTAGTGCGGCGATAAGTAAATGCGACCCTTATGGCCGCGTCGTCGCCCGGTATTAGCCTAATGTCGACCTCTCTCCCGCCTTGGGTCTCTGCGTCGCCAGCTAGCCAGCCAGCGTCATGCGTTTCACTCAAATAGGCATTACCCGTGGTCGGGAGGCCAAGTGTTGTTGTTTGCGCCGCCATCAGCAGCTTCCCACTGAGCAGCTCCCGTATGACGTCGCGGTTCTTCCGGTTGCGTTCGCGCGGCGCGGTGAGCTTCAACGCCTCATGCACCTGCGCCCAGTCGGACAGCTTAACACTTGCGGCAGTGAACTTAATGCGGATCTCGCCTCCATTAAATCGCGGCGCAGCGCCGCCGACGCGCGTCGCCCTGCTCTTCGACGGCTCCTCAGCGGATAGCTTTTGTGTTTCGGGAAAGACGGCGAATGAGGCGAATACAAGTGCCCATTTGATCGCATGGCGACGCCATGCGCTGGGCTTACACTGCGAAGACGTTTGCATTAGTGGCTCCTCATAATCTAAGTTTACCGGGAGATAGTGTCTAACGCTGGTTCATCTGCGACACGCGGGCATCAGCGCCATTGGTCGTCCCCAAGGATTTCGTGGCCGCGGATTGTCGCCAAGGCGCGGTACACGGGGAGTTCGATGGAATCGCTCAGCCAGCGAGCCGATCCATCGGCAATCGCGAAATTCAGCCCTCCCGGATGGCGACTTCTGAACGACCATGTGTTTGGCCAATCGGCCGGGTCGTAGCGCATGAGGTTGGGTGGAATGGCGCATGTTCCGTAGGCATTGTTTGCATACGGCCAGGAAACGGAGCTGTTCGCGGACGGAACGTCCTCCCCGATAAGCAGTGTGTTGCTTGTGCCGTCGGAAATGTCGTCAATGCCGCGATGCACCTTGTAGTCGCTGCGATACATCGCCCCGTCGCCCTCGCTTAACCCGTCGTACGAGCCGTTCGTTCCGATGTGGGGCCACTCCGTAGGGATCGGCGTTGGCGCGGCGGAGCCGGGCGGCCATGTCGAGTCGGTCCCCCAGTTCGCCCCGCTAACTGCCTTGTACGTCGACTGTCCGACAGCGAGGCCGAAAAGGTTGCCAGCGTCGGTGCGCGGCCCTGCGCGAATGGCGCCGCTTGACGGACAGAGCAGCAACGATATTTGCTGGGCCGTCGCGACGCTTTGCGCCAAAGTTTCTTGCTGGATGTGTCCTCCCTCGTACAGGTCGCGACGCTCCAGCAAAGGCAGGATCTGCGCGGTCCAACTCCACGCGATAGAATTCTTGCCGATGCCGTAGGGGCCACCAAACACGCCGCGAGGAAAGCGGGCATTGGCGGAGTGAAACACGCTCACCGCGACGCCAAGCTGCCGTATACTGTTCTGACACTGAGCGCGGCGCGCCGACTCGCGCGACGCACTTATGGCGGGAAGACACAGCGCCACAAGCAGCCCGACAATGGAAATGGCCACAAGCACCTCCATCAGGGCGACAGCGCTTCGGATGCCGGATCGCCTCATTCCGTCCTCCTCAAATCAGGTTTGTGTGCGATTAAATAGAGTACGCCCCCATCGTCGGCGTCGCGGCTTTCCACCGCCGACAACCAGCGCCAGAGCGCGGCGGTGGACCAACTTGGCCAGCCGAGGAGCCTGCGTCGCCCGGGGCCGAACAGCTTGTAGGGCCATGCCGTCAGCAGCCAGAAATCGAACCAGCGCGACAATACCGGCGAAATCACGGTCTTGCTGTCAGTGATACTTAGGCCAGCGCTTTCCGTCATTTCTTCCCAGTGCGCGCGGCTGTGCATCGCGTGGTGTTCAAAGAGGTAATCCAGCAGGCGCACGTAGGTCCGACCGATAAACTCGGCGCCGCAATTCCGGCAGAGCGACGGATACAACATCGACTTTCCCAGGCAAGGCAACACGATCGTCGCGACAAACATTCCACCCGGCCGGAGAACACGGCATACCTCGCGAAGTGACCGGCGCGGCTCGGCCAAGTGCTCGCATACGGAAACGGCTAGAACGGTTCCCATCGACGCATCACGAAACGGCAACCGCGACGCGTCTCCCTGCGCCAACGCGCGGTGCGCGCCGTTGCGCGCCGCGGCACGCAGTTGGTGCAGTCGCAAATCCACACCAATGTCGAGCGGTATGCGCAAGGCAGCTCTTGCAAACATGCCGTCGCCAACACCTAAATCGAGCACAGGACGCAGCAGCGGAAGGCAGGCGAGATGGCGGCACTCGGCCGCGCGGAACAAAGCGAGCGCAAGAGGAGACCGCGATAGGTAATTGCTGAATATCTCATATGGCCCAACGACGCTGAGGCGAGTTTCGTCGGGCGGGACGGCTGCGTCATGCGCGGTCTCCACAGATCGTAACGCACGTACCGGGTCATACCGTTTCTTACAGAGTAACATTGATCCTCAAACGATTTGGCGAAAGAACTGTAACAAACGTCTATGCGCGTACACCAGCGCTATGTCAGTAAAAGGGCCGGTTTAGAGAGAACAGAAGGGTATACAAGCCGAGCAAGGCGGCTCCCGCGAGCGCAAGAGCGGCGGCGGCCATTGCGGGAAGGCGCGCGACAAGTCGTCCCATGATGAGGTACGCGGGAAACACCGCAACGGCGAACCGTGCTTGCCCGACCATGCACCCCTCGAAACCGCGGCAACAATAAGGCATTGCGAGTAGGCCCGCCGATGTCAGCGTTTCGTACGCAGACAACCACCCCCTGCGTGCGCCGAAGATGACCAGGGCCGACGTTAGTACGAAAAAGATCGGATTGGCGAACTGGAGGCTGAGCAGGGGCGATGTCGCGCCGAAGCGGCGCCAGAAGCCCGGTGAGGTGGGATCGAACACTCCCCAAAGCGGTGCGGCGGCTAGAAGGCTTGCAACCTTCTCGCCTGGGCTGGTCGGAGCGAGAACGCGACACTCGCTCTGCGCTTTCGCGAACGCTAGCGCGTCGCCAAATGAGGCATGCTGGTAAACCATGAATCCTGCGATTCCCCAGAGCGCCAGCGGTGCGGAATAGGCGAGCCGAGAGAAAAGCGATCGCGCATCTGGCGACGTGCGCATAATCGACAGAAGCAGCGGCAAGACAAGAACCAGACCGACCGCTCTCGTCCCTGTAGCGGCACCGACGAGCGCTGACCGAATGAATATGGGCCACTCGGCCTCGATGGCATAAAGCGCCGCTAAGGCGGTCAGTAAGAACGTCGATTCCGAGTAGGCCATGCGGCAGAAAAACGTGGTCGGAAGCAGTCCAAACGTCAGCAAAGTGTAAACGGTCCCCCTCTCACATCGACGGCGCACCTCGCTGCGGTCGACGAAACCCTCGCCTGCCGAGCCAGCGGCTGCCTGGCATTCGAACCGCGCCCGCGCGTACGCCGACATGACGACGAACGCCCCGGCGAGCGCTGCATTCGAGACCGCAACCAATGACCAGCAGGTTGAAAGCCCTGTTACCGTGGCGACCGCGCGGGCCGCGAGGGGATATCCGGGAAAAAAGGCAACTGTCGACAGCGCGCCCGGTCGGTACGAGTAGCCACAACGGGCGATCTCTGCGTAGCGCATCCCATCGTATCTGGTCAAGGCTTCCAGGCACCCGCGCGGGCGCTGGCAATCGGCGAGTTCTCCGGACAACCGCGCGGCCAGGAACACCGGCGCGCTAGTCACAGCGTACGCAATCAGACCAAGCATGAGCGTCCGTTTCATGATTTCCCCGTTCGCAGCCGATGCGACCACTGCGCGAACGCGCGCAACTGGAGGGGCAGCCTGCTCGCGGCAATCCCGACACAGGCGAGGCCGCAAATCGTGGCAATACCCACCACAGCCCAAGCTGCCACGCCGGTTGACCTACCGCTTCGGGAGACAACCAAACGCCGCCGCGCCGTATGTGCGAGGCGGTTTAGCTGGCATTCCGCGCTGCCCGGCATAAAGGACAGCGTCCGTGCATCCCAGTCGGCAACGATGGCGCCCGGCGGCGGCTCAAAAACGAACAGTTCGTCGATCTTTCCAGAGTTCGCCTTGATTTCGCTCACGGTGAATGTGGCGTCCGACAAGATTTTCCTTTCGCCTGCCCCATTATTCCGCCGCCAAACCTGCTGCCTGACGCGGCGCGGGAGCCACGCGCCGTTCAGCACCTCGACGAACTCCTGGTTCGCAAATCGCACCTCCAACGGCGGTTCGACAAACTTGAGCCGCCGCTCAATGAGCGTGTATGAACGCTCCACGTCGAGCCATACTTCATCCGCGTGCGACGTTGTTTCGCGCATTATGTGGCAGCAGCGGCGCCCGCGGACCACGGCGTGATCGTCGACGATCTTCAGATCGGGCATCTCCAAGAACGCGGCGATGGGAACCAGGGGTTCTTTTTCCAATGCCCCTGGACCTGCGATTAGCGGCCCCCCGAGCGGCGGCCACCACCCTATGCAGCGCATGTAGACGTTGAAGTAAGCGTCGTCGAGTTTCCGGTTAAGCGAGGGATCCGCCATCCGCGCGGACGTCTTCGCGTAAGCGTTCACCGGCCAGTACACAACGACTTTCGCCGGCCGAATGTATACGCAGGTCCAGTCAACGTCGTCGTCCCAGGAAAGTCCATTGCGAAGGTGTTGGTAGTCGGCGCGTCGGCACTGACCGCAGGCGGCGAACAAATGCCGCGACTTGCGTTCCGTGCCTTCTTGATCATCCGACGTGTAGCCGACCAACTCACCTGCACACGCGAGCGACGTAACTCGCCCCAGCCCTTCCGCGTACCGGCAGCGGACCTCCGCAATATTATCTATCGAACCGGCGTAGAGCGCGGCGCTCCACCCTATCTTCCGCAGGTCATTCCGGCAATTTCCGCGAGTTTCCGAGGGCGGGCATCATTGGCCGTAGGAATCGGGCGAGAGGCCGAGCAGCTCGAGGATCTGCCGCTGCACGGGCGTCAGTTCCGTGACCAGCACTTGCG
>DATLUO010000202.1 GCA_035533075.1 Pirellulales bacterium
CCTGAACCCTGAACCCTGAACCCTGAACCCTGAACCCTGAACCCTGAACCCTGAACCCTGAACCCTGAACCCTGAACCCTGAACCCTGAACCCTGAACCCTGAACCCTGAACCCTGAACCCTGAACCCCGAACCCTGAACCCTGAACCCTGAACCCCGAACCCCGAACCCTGAACCCCGAACCCTACTCCAACTCGTCTTGCCAAGAAGCCGGCGTTTTGTTCAAGTTCACCCGCCCCAATGGCCGAACAGACGTTGTTTGGCCGCGGGCCAGGCCTGGCGAGAACTGACAAGGAGCTGAAATCATGGGCGCACTCGATTTCGCGGCCTTCCGCGCCGCTGAGTTGGTCCGAAAACCGTTCGACTACCTGGTGCTGCCCGGCTTCGTCCGGCCCGAAGCGCGCGCGGCGATCAACGCCAGCTACCCCAAGATCGAGCGTCCGGGCAGCTTTCCGCTGAGCGAGGTGACCTACGGCCCGGCGTTCGGCAACCTGGTCGCCGAGCTCAACGGCGACGAGATGCGCGCGGCCTTCGAAGAGAAGTTCGGCATCGACCTTTCGGGCCGCCCGACGATGGTCACCGTGCGCGGCTGTGCCAGCGCCAAAGACGGCCGCATCCACACCGACACGCCCTCGAAGATCATCACCGTGTTGGTCTACATGAACTCGAACTGGGAAGCGCCGGGCGGCCGGCTGCGGTTGCTGCGGTCGGCCGACGATCTCGACGACGTGCTTGTCGAAGTTCCGCCCGACGAAGGCACGTTGCTCTGTTTCCGCCGGTCGAACAATTCGTTCCACGGGCACAAGCCGTTCGTCGGCCAGCGTCGCGTTTTGCAATTCAATTGGGTGACGGAGCAGCGGATTGTCGACCGCGAGCTCAAGCGGCACCGTTTTTCGGCCTGGACCAAGCGCATCCTGTCGCTCGGCGGCCGCTCGGCGGAGGCGGCGGAGTATCGGACCGCCTCGTAGCCTGGAACGCCATGAGCAGCGAACCCCTTCTCACCCGCTCGTTCGATCGCATTCTGCTCATCAAGCCGTCCGCGGTGGGCGACATCGTCCACACGTTGCCGGTGCTGGTGCGGCTGCGCGAGCGTTATCCCGATGCGCAGATCGATTGGCTGGTGACGCCCGAAAACGCCGATCTGGTGCGGCACCATCCCGACCTGTCGAACGTGGTGCTGTTCGACCGGCGGCGCTATGCGCGGTTCGGACGCGAATGGTTTGCCACCAAGGGAATGCTGGGCTTGCTCCGCACCCTGCGTCGTTCGCAATATGAGTTGGTGGTCGACCTGCACGGTCAACTCCGGTCGGCATTGTTCACGGTGGCCAGCGGGGCGCCGTTTCGCGTCGGTTTCGAGCGGGCGCGCGAAGGGGCCTGGCTGGTCTACTCGCACCACATTCCGCTGCTCGATCGCCAGGCGCACGCGGTCGATCGATATTTGTGGCTGGGCGAAGTGTTGGGGTTCGAGCCGGGCGTGCCCGACTTCCGCATTTATCTGCCGGAGGCGGTCGAAGAGCGCGTCGACGATCTTTTGTCGCGACACGGCCTCGCCTCGCACCCGTTGGCCCTGCTGGTGCCGGGCACGGTGTGGCAAACCAAGCATTGGCGCGTGGAAGGCTTTGCCGGCGTCGCGAGGCATTTGATCCAGCGCGATTTCAGAGTGATTCTGGCCGGCGCGCCGAAAGACCGCGCTCGCTGCCGGCAGGTGGCCGCGCTCGCGCCGGCGGTGTGCGACTTGTCGGGCCAAACGACCTTGGCCGAAATGATCTCGCTCGTACGCCGCTCGGAGTTGTGCGTCACCAACGATTCCGGCTCGATGCACCTGGCCGTGGCGCTGGGCCGGCCGGTGGTGAGCGTGTTCGGCCCCACGAGCGCCGCGCTGACCGGCCCCTACGGCCGCACCGACGCCGTCGTGCAGGCCCACGTGCCGTGCTCGCCCTGCCTGTTGCGCAAACTGGCTCACTGCCACCATCATCACATCTGCATGGAGGAGGTGACGACGGGCATGGTCGTACACCGCCTGGAGAGCCTGTTGGCCCGTGCCATCTGACTGAACCGAAGCGCAATGCACCTTCAGTCCGCCGCATCTTGATCGCATCGGGCAAGGCTGTCATATTGCGCGTCGGTTCACCACCACCCATCGAAAGCCGCACTCATGCCGAGCAACTTGCTGCGCAATCTTCCATCCGTCAACGAACTGCTGGAAAGCCCTCCGTTGAAGGGGCTCGTCTCGCGCGTCAGCCACAACGTGGTCGTCGGCCGCGTGAGGTCGTTCCTCGATGATTTGCGGACGGAGATTCAGGCCACGGCCGCGGAGGTCAAGTTTCCCGACGTGAAGGAGCTGGCCCAGCGGATCGCCGAACGAATCCTGGAGTCCGACAAGCCGCAGCTTCGGCCCGCGATCAACGCCACGGGCGTGCTGCTGCACACGGGCCTGGGCCGCGCGCCGCTGGCCGAGGAGGCGATTGCCGAGATGGTCGCCGTGGCACGCGATTACGCCAGCGTGGAACTCGACTTGGCCACCGGGCAGCGATCGCAACGCGTGTTGGCCGTCGAGGGATTGCTCACGGAACTCACCGGCGCCGAGGCCGCGCTGGTCGTCAACAACAACGCGGGCGCCACGATGCTCGCATTGGCGGCCCTGGCGGCGGGCCGAGAGGTGATCGTCTCGCGGGGGCAATTGATCGAGATCGGCGGCAGCTATCGCTTGCCCGAAGTGATGGCCACCAGCGGCGCCGTGCTGCGCGAAGTAGGCACCACCAACAAGACGCGGCTCGACGACTACGATCGGGCGATCGGCGAGGCGACGGCGGCCCTGATGCTCGTCCATCCCAGCAACTTTGTGGTCGCCGGCTTCAGCGAGAGCGTGTCGCTGGCCGAGTTGGCGAAGCTCGGCCGATCGAAGAGCTTGCCGGTGATTCACGACATCGGCTCCGGGGCCATGATCGACTTCGCCGAGTTCGGCTTCGCCGACGAGCCGGTGGCCGCGACAAGCATCAAGCAGGGGGCCGACGTGGTGCTGTTCAGCGGCGACAAACTGCTGGGCGGGCCGCAATGCGGCGTAATCGTCGGTCGGCGCGAGTTGATCGACAAGATTTCCCGACACCCGCTCACGCGCGCGCTGCGCGTCGACAAGCTGACCTTGGCGGCCCTGGCGGGCACCTTGCGGCTGTACCGCGATCTGGAGAAAGCGAAGCGGCGGCTTCCCTTGTTGCAGCTCTTGAGCACGTCGCTGGACAACCTGCGGACGCGGGCCGAGCGACTCGCGCCGCAGATGGCGACGAGTCACGCGATTGCCGCCGCCGATGCGATTGCCGACGTCACTTACCTGGGTGGCGGCGCGGTGCCGACGCAGCAGCTCGACACCTGGTGCGTCGCGCTGACGCCGGCCGAGATCAGCGTCGATCGGCTCGCTGCCCGTCTGCGCACCGGGCAGCCCTCCGTGGTCGGCCGCGTTCGTGACGAGCGGCTCTACCTTGATCTACGAACCGTTTTCCCGCGGCAGGATCTCGATCTGGTGGCCGCCGTGCGGGCGGTCGGTGAGAATCTGTCCGCCAAGGCAACCTAGCGTGGGAGAGGCATGTGCAAAACCGTCGATTTCGGCTGTGAAAAAGCAGCGGGAATTGGCGAGGAAACTGTCGCACTCGCCACATCCGGGCTTGGGCTGCGCGCGCGAAGCGACACGCGTGTCGCGTCCGCGCGGCGCCGACAAGCAACGGGCCGCGCGGATTGAGCGTCGAAACGCTCGCGCACGACCGGCCGCCGGGTGCGCGACAAAAGCGCCTCGCGCGGCGCCTTCGCAGGGCGCGCCGTCTCGAACGCCGGAATCAAAACGAGTCCCTCGTACCATGAGAAAAGCGCCGCGCGCGGCGCGTTTGTTCTGCGCCGTGTCGAAGGCCGGGACCAAATGAGTCCCTCGCGCAAAACAAAAGCGACACGCGCGTGTCGCTTTTGTTTTGCGCACCGTGTCCGCGTGACAGGGCGCCCGCCTGCGAGTATCGCCATAAGATGTTAAACCGTAAAGGCTTACAGAGGAACGCACGCGGACTTCCTCGTCTCGGCACCGAGCGGGTGTCTCACGGTGACTGCGATCTGGCCTCCTCATCTGCCAGCAGTTTCAACTCGGCCGTCAGCGATTTGTTGTTGGCCTGCTTTAACTGTTTGGTCCGCTTCGTTATCTCATCAAGCGTGGCGCCCTCTTCCTGCATCTCGTTGAAGAGCTGTGCCATGTCTTTTTCCAGGCGGTATTTGTGCTTCAGAAATGCGTCAGTTGCCGCCTGTCGCCGCCGCTGCTGTCCGGCCAATCGTTGCGCCTGCCTCTCGACTTGCTTGGCCTTCGACCAGTTCGCGAGCCAATCAGCAGCGAGGGGGGCAAAGACGCAGCTAACACCAGCCAAAACGATCAAAGCATGATGGCGGTAGTCGGGCAAACGGTAGGGGCAGGCGACCTTCGAGAGATCGACGAAGCGCCCCTCGACGAGGTTGCTGGAGGTACTCGACGCCCTCAACGTGCTGCTGACGGACATTCAACCGAAGTCGCACCAACTCCAGAACATTGGACGTGACAAACGTGTCGCCTGCCGCGCAGGCCGAGGCCCGCGCGTAGAGCGGCCACGTCGCTCCCGATGGGCACGGTTTCTGCATTCCCAGTCAGCGGGGCATTGCGCCTTAGACAACGGGAGACGAACCATGTTCAGCAAACTTTCGCAAACCGGTTTCGCATTGGCCATCGTGGCGGGCATGCTGCCGATGGGGAAACGCGTGGTCCAAGCACAGACGTTTCGACAAGAAGCACGCATGCGAGCGCGTGCCGATCGGCAAATCGGACGAGCCGAAGCCCGGACCTTCGGCAACTTCGACCCAGGATATTACGCGTATCCTGGATACTCTTCGTATTACGTGCCCGGCGGCTACTACGCTTACGGCCCCGTCTACGGCGGACCAGGTTACTACGGCCCCGGTTACGCCGCCGACGGCTACGCCAGGCCGCCCTATCCGCGGCAGCGGGCGTACCTGGGCATTACCATGAGTGAGACGCCCGACGGCGTGGTGCGGATTTCGGGCGTGCGCAGCAACAGCCCGGCCGCCGAAGCCGGCCTGCGCGTGGGCGACGTGATCCTGGCGCTCAACGGCCGCGAAATTTACTCGGCTCAGGACGTTTCGCGGATGGTGGCCCGACATGTTCCGGGCGACGCGGTCGCGCTGGACATCGATCGCAATGGGCGGAACGATCGCGTCGAGGCGCTGCTGACGGGCCAGACCGGTCAGTTTGTGGCCGGGGCGCCGGTCGGTGGCGGCTTTGTGCCCGATTACGTCGAGCCGACGTTCGATCAGCCCGGTCGAATACCGCCCATGCAAGCTCGCCGCCCCGGCAACGCGGCGATCGATCCGAATCTCGACCGCGCGTATTGATGAGTACGCCCTGCGCAGTTGAGCTTCATGGTTCGACTGCGCGGGCGCTTCACCTCGCCAGGACCGGCAATTCATAAACCGATGCAGGCTTCTTGCCGCCGGCCTCCGGGTGGGAGGTCGGCCTTTCCGGCCGACCGCGTTCGGCGGCGGCGGCCAACTCCAGTTCGCTTACGCGGCGCGGGCCGATCACGGTCAGCCAAGCGGTCTTGAAAAAACCCCGCCAGGAGTGGAACGTCTCGCGCACGGCCGTCGGCTCGTGGCCGCAATGGACCATGCAGTCACGACACTTCGGGTTGCCGCTGGCGCGGCCATAGGCGGGCCAGTCGGTCGTGCGCATCAGCTCGTCGAAGGTCTCGGCATAGCCGTCGCCCAGCAGATAACACGGCTTCTGCCAGCCGAACAGATTGTAGGTGGGCGTACCCCAGGGCGTACACTCCAGCTCCATCGTGCCCTTGAGGAACTCCAGAAAAAGCGGCGACTGGTTGAATCGCCAATGCCGCTTGGGGTTTGCGAGCAGCCGTAAAAAGAGTCCCCGCGTCTGCTCGCGCCGCAAAAAGTGCTCTTGGTCGGGCGCCCGCTCGTAACTGTAGCCGGGCGAGAGCATCATCGCTTCCACGCCCAGTTCCATCGCCGTGTCGAAGAACTCGCGGAACCGCTGGGGGTCGGCGTCGTTGAACAGCGTGGTGTTCGTCGTCACGCGAAAGCCGGCGGCAATGGCCGCCTGGATGGCCCGCACGGCGACCTCATACACGCCGTCGCGGCAGACCGCCCGGTCGTGCTCGTCGCGCGGGCCGTCCATGTGTACGGAAAAGGAAAGGTATTTCGACGGCTTGAAGCGCGGCAGGCACTCCTGGAGCTTCAAGGCGTTGGTGCAAAGATAGACGTATTTTTTGCGGGCGACGAGCCCTTCGACGATCTCGGCGATCTGCGGGTGCAACAGCGGCTCGCCGCCGGGCACCGAGACCATCGGCGCCCCGCACTCGTCCACCGCCCGAAAGCACTGCTCCGGCGTTAGATTCCGGCGGAGGATTTCGGCGGGATATTGGATCTTGCCGCAGCCGGCGCATGCCAGGTTGCAGCGAAAGAGCGGCTCGAGCATCAGCACCAGCGGATAGCGCTTCACGCCGCGCAGCCGCTTGCCGAGCACGTAGGTCGCGACGGTCCACATTTGGGAAAGGGGAACGGACATGCCAATTCTCCGATTTTGGATTTTGGATTTTGGATTCAATCGAAAATCCAAAATCGAAAATCCAGAATCACCTCTGCCATCGTGCCAACGCCAACAACGGAAAGTAAACCCGATACAAGTGATAACGCAAATAGAACACCAAGGGAAATCCGGTGCCGGTGAAGGCGGTTTCGTCCCATGAGCCGTCGTCGCGCTGCTGCGAAACGAGATACCGCAGGCCGCGGAGCGTGGCTGGGTCGTCGCGGCGGCCGGCGGCCAACAGGCCCAACACGGCCCAGGCCGTTTGCGACGCCGTCGCCGGCCCCTGGCCGCGCAGCGCGGGATCGGCGTAGGTGTCGCACGATTCGCCCCAGCCGCCAGAGGGCTGTTGATGGGCCCGCAGCCATTCGGCCCCGGCGGTCATCAGCGGATCGTCGCTGGGCACGCCGATGGCCGCCAGCCCGGTGAGCACCTGCCAAGTGCCATAGATATAGTTGACGCCCCAGCGGCCGAACCAGCTTCCATCCGCCTCTTGCGAGGAGCGGAGGTAGGCCACTGCGCGGTCGATGGCCGGGTCGCCCACGCGACGCCCCAGCGTGCCGAGCGACTCCAGCACCCGTGCCGTCAAATCGGGAGTGCTGGGGTCGATCATGGCATTGTGGTCGGCGAAGGGCACATGGCAAAGAAACTCGGCGTCGTTGTCGCGGTCGAACGCCCCCCAGCCACCGTCGCGGTTCTGAAAGGCCAGCATCCAGCGCTCGGCCAGAGCGATCGCCTTCGTCGTCCGTTGAAGCAGATCGCCCGTCGGGCCATCGCCGCCGGCCGGCCGGTCGTCGTCGACCGAGGCCACGAACTGTTCGGCCAGCGCCATCGCCACCATGGCCGTGTCGTCGAGATCGGGATAAAAGTCGTTGGCGTGCTCGAAGCACCAGCCGCCCGGCTCGGCCCGCACTTTTTTCGACCAGTCGCCCGACCGCAGTATCTGCTTGTCGAGCAGCCAGGCGACCGCCCGATCGGAACCGTCTTGGGCCTGCCGCGCGCCGGCAAGCGCCCGAAGGGCCAAGGCCGTGTCCCAGACGGGTGACTTGCAAGGTTGCAGCCGCAAGGTGTCGTCTTCTTCGATCATCAGGCCCCGCAACTGCTCGTGGCAATAACGCACCTGGGGCGAATCGTCGTCGTGGCCCAGGCATTTCAGGGCCACGATGCTCCAGATGATGGGCGGAAAGATCGCTCCCAGTCCGTCGCTGCCGGCAAAGCGTTCGGTCATCCATCGCGCCGCCGCGTCGATCGCCCGTCGCCGCAAAGGCAGCAGGCGATGGCGCTGGCACCATTTCCAGAGGCCGTCGGCGACGCGAAAAAAACGGTCCCAGCTCAGAGGCCCCGTGCCGCCTTTCAGACCGGGGCAGCGCAGCGGCGGCCAGCGGTGGGGCGGCTGCAAAAACAGCTCGCGGATGCCCAGCCGCGGAGCGAGCGACCGCACGGGCCGGAAAGCCGACATGATCGAGAGCGGCACCAGGATCGTGCGGCTCCAGGAGCTGATCGAATAAAGATTCACCGGAAACCACGTCGGCAACAGCAAGAACTCCGGCGGCACGGCCGGGCATTCTTCGTAGGAAATCTGGCCCAGCAATGCCAGATAGTAGCGAGTGAAGCTATTGACCGCGTCGGCCCCGCCGTGTGCCAGGATCGCCTGCCGGGCGCGCTGCATGTGCTCGGCGCTGGCCGGGTGCCCGGTGAGCTTCAAGGCGAAGTAGGCCTTGACGCTGGAGCTGACGTCGAGCTTGCCGCCGGGGTAGAGCGTCCAGCCGCCTTCGGGCCGCTGTTTCGACAGGATGTATCGGGCGGCCTTGTGGGCTTCGAGCGTGTCATTCCGGCCCAGCCAGGCCAACAACAGAATGTATTCGCTTTCCAGGATGGTGTCGCCTTCCAGCTCCCCGCACCAGTAGCCTTCGGCGTGCTGTGCCGAACGCAGCCAATCGGCGGCCCGCTCGGTTGACCGGCGGATTTCGCCAAACAAATCCTCCGCGCCGGGCACCCGCGCAGCCGATTTCGCTGTCGACGCGGTCCTGTCGAATGCGAACGCAGCAAGAGTGTGGCCCGGTTCCATGCCGACCTCAACGGGTATTTGCCGGCGGTCTTCCCTGACTCGCGACCGCCACGTTTGCGCAAAAGCTTATGGCATCGGCGCACGACCGGCAAGGGCAGTAGCAAGCTCGCTGGTTCCACGTTGCCGCCGCTAGCCGAGAAGTTCGCGATACAACGCCCCATGTCGCTCCACCATCTTCTCGACGCTGAACTCGTTCAGCATGCGTTGGCGGCCCGCCGCTCCCAAACGAGCGGCCAGCTCCGCGTCTTCGAGCACTCGCTGAGTGTGGCGAGCGAAGGCGGCCCGGTCGCCGATCGGGACGAGATAGCCCGTTTCGCCGGCCACGACCAGGTCGCGATTGCCCGTTATGTCCGTCGCCACCACCGGCACGCCGGCGATCATGGCCTCCATAATCGCGTTGGGCAGCCCCTCGTATTCGCTGCCGAGCCACAGCACGTCGAAGTGCGGCATGAGCCGCGGCACGTCGGAGCGGTGGCCGAGAAAACGGACCTTGTCTTCGATCCTCACCTGCCGCTGATACTGCTCCAACCGCGGACGGTGCGGTCCGTCGCCGACGATCAGCAAATACACGTCGTCGCGAATCACCTTCAGCAAGTCGGCGGCCCAAATCAGGTCTTTGATCCGCTTCTGCGGCCAGAGCCGGCCCACGGCGCCCACCAGCCGGGCATGGGCCGGCAAGCCAAGCTCGGCCAGCAACTCGCACCGCGTCACCTCGCTGGGCGGCGGAGCCTCGATGCCGTTGGGGATGACCACAAACTTCTCGCCCGCGATCCCGTGCCGCTGATAAAACTCGCGAATGCCGCTGCTGTTGACGACGATGCGATCGGTCCGCCGTGCCAGCCAGCGATCGATGGCCAGCTCGTGCCATACTTTCCACGGATCGACGCACCGCTCGGAAGCGACAATGCGTCGAACGCCGGTGGCCAGCGCGGCGGCGCGTCCATAGCTGTTGGCGGCGAACAGCCAGGTATGCACCAGGTCGGGCCGCAGGGAGGCCACCTGCCGCTTAAGCCGCCAGAACGCCGCGGGATCGACCTTCGACGATTTGCCGATGATCGTCAGCGGCACACCGGCCGCTTGCAAATCGTGCTCGTAAGGCCCGCTGCGCGTGAGCGCGCAGACGTGCGGATCGAACTCGCCGCGCGGCAGCCGCGTGGCGAGCAGCATGAGCTGCTTCTCGGCGCCCGATCGGTCGAGCGTGGGTATAATGTGCAGAATCCGTGGCATAACGTTAATGATCGAGCAATCTTTGGAACAACTCCAGATGCCGGTCTACCAGCTTATCGAGCGAAAACCGCTGGCTCGCCTGTCGTCGGGCTTCCTGGGCCAACGCGTCGGCCAACTCGCGGTTCTCGATCAGCTCGACGATCGTCGCGGCCAACCGATCGCTGTCGCGCGGCGGCACCAGACGCCCGCTCACGTGATCTTCGACGATCGCCTGGTTCGCCGGGATGTCGCTGGCCACCACCGGCAGGCCGATGGCCATCGCTTCCAGCACCGCCAGCGACATCCCTTCTTCCAGCGAGGGCAAAACAAACACGTCGGCTGCCCGCAAGAATTCTTCGACGTCGTCGAACGGTCCGGCCAGATAGACGAATCCCCACAGGCCAAGATTGCCGATCAGCTCGTTGAGCTGGGTGCGATAGGGACCGTCGCCCACCAGCCACAGCCGGGCTTCGGGCAACCGCTTGAGCACGCTGGGCCAGGCCCGCACCACGTATTCGAGCCCCTTCATGGCGTGCAGTCGGCCGGTATAAACGACCAGCGGCGCCTGATTGCCGATGGCCAGCGAGGCGTCGGCCTCGGCCAGGTCGGCACGGGCCGCGGCGCGGTCCGCCTCGTCGCGCGGTTCGGGTATGGCCACGCCGTTGGGAATGTAATGGATGCGGCTCCGCGCGTAGCCGGCCACGATCAACTCGTGCTCGATCGCCGGGCTGGGGGCCACGAAGGCCTGGGCTTTTTGGCAGCGCCGCTTGATGCTCAGCCCGAAGTTCGCCTCAAGCTGCCAATGACAATCGCCCGTCAAGCCGGCCCCTTCGGCGCGCAGCACGATGGGGAAGCCGCCACGCTGGGCGGCGGCCACGGCGGCGTAAGCGTCGTGCTTGAGCATCGAGACATACACCAGGTCGAACGACGAGCGGTGGCTGCGCAGCCAGCGGCCGACGGCCCGCATGTAGCACCACGTGCCCCAGACGCGCGTTTGCGGATTGGCGAGGCGGATGACACGGACCCCGTGGTGCTCGATCTCGGCGGGCCAATCCGGCTGCCAGCGCGCGGTGAGAATGGTGGTGGCGGCTCCCTTGGCGTGCAGGCCGCCGGCCAGCCGCGCGGCCATGATTTCGGCCCCGCCCACCAGTGGCCAGAAACGCCGTGTTACGAGCACCACGCGCGGCGGCGTCACTGTGCCGGTCCTTGCTGGCCCGGTCCGTGCTGGGCCGGTCCTGGACCGAGCTCGTGGGCTTCCAGGGCCGCCACGTAGGGCAGGTTGCGGAACGCATCGTGATAATCGAGGCCGTAACCGACGACGAACTCGTTGGGAATCTCGAAACCGACGTAGTCGGGCCGCACGGCCACACTCTGCCGTCCCTGCTTGCGCAACAGCACGGCGCTTTCCAACGACCGCGGCGAGAGCTCGTCGAAGTCGATCAAGAGCTGCTCCAGCGTCTGGCCCGTGTCGAAGATGTCGTCGACGAGCAGGACGCGATGGCCGCGGATTTCCGGCAGCAGGTCGGCGTTCACGGCCAGCGCGCCGGGGCTGGTGGTCTTGCCGCGATAGCTGCGGCACTGCACCACTCCCACGCGCAGCGGCATGCGGAGATGGCGAATGAGATCGGCCAGCAGAACGACGCTGCCGGTGAGCACGCCGATGATGGTCAGCGGCCCGTCGCCGTAGTGCGCGGTGATTTCGCCTGCCAGCCGCTCGACGCCGGCGCGAATCTGCTCTTCAGACAACAGGATTCTCAATGGGGTAGCGGTCGCCTTTGCCTCGCGGACGTGCGGCCGGTCTGCGCCAGGCGGGACGCCGCCGATTCTCTGGCCGAGGCCGCGGCTTCTTTGTCGATTTGCAACTTCAGTTCGCCCGTGGCCTGTTTGGCGGCAAGCTGGTAGAACATCGCGGCCACGCGTGGCTTGCCGGCCTGGGCGGCATCACGCGCCCGCTTGACGTTTTGCACTGCTTCGGCCTGCTGGCTGGCAAGCTCGGCCGCTCGCTGCCGTCGCGCCTCGGCGACGCTGGAGGGCGGAACCTGGCCGGCGGAACTTTGCCGGGCGATCGCCAGCCGCCGCTTGGCGAGATACGCTTCCGCGGCCGACCTTTGTGACTCCCGCCCCGCCGATGCACGCTCAAGGGTCGCATGATCGAGAGCATCGAGGTCTTGCACGGTCGCCCGTAGCGAGGTCCGGCTGCTGCTCAAGTTCCGGCCAAACGACCGGTTGCCCGGAAACAGTCCGGAGCCATAGGCCGTGGAACCCATGCTCGACCGGCCGACGCCTCCCAGTGAAACCGAACCGCGGTCGGGAGCCGAAACGGAGGTGTTGACGCCGAACGTCGAAATGGACGGAAGCTGCACGACGGCCGGGACCTGGGCCGCGGCCGGCCCCAGCGGTTCCGCGCAATCGAACGCGATCGCCAGCAGCACAAGAACGGTCAGCCGTCGCAAAGTTGCCATGATGTCGGTGCTCCCTCGGTGCAGTCGGGCACGGAACCAATCCGTGCAGCACCCTATTATAGGAATTTTGGCCGGGCGCGAACAGCACGCTAGAATGGCCCGATGAGTTTCGACGAAAGCATCGAAAGCGAGCCTGAGCCGGAAGCGCTGCTGACCGTGCCGCACGACCCATACACCGCGCTGCGGCTGCGGAACTTTCAGTATTACCTGGCGGGCAACTCTCTGGCCATCTTCGGCATGCAGATGCAGACGGTGGCCGTGCAGTGGGAAATCTACGAGCGCACGCGCTGGCCCTTGGCCCTGGGCCTGGTCGGGCTGGTGCAGTTCCTGCCGGTGGTCTGCCTGACGTTGCCCGCCGGACACGAAGCCGACCGCTCGCACCGCAAGGCCATCGTCATGATCGCCATGCTGTCGATCGCAAGCTGCTCGCTTGGCCTGGCGTGGGTCTCGCGGACGCAGGGCGACATCGGCTGGATGTATCTGCTGTTGCTGCTGAGCGGAGTGGCCCGCGCGTTCTTGCAGCCGGCCAAAGCCTCGCTGCTGCCGCAGATTGTGCCGCGCGACGCATTCAGCAACGCGGTGACCTGGAACATGAGCGCTTTCCAGCTTGCCGCCATCCTGGGACCGGCCGCGGGCGGGCAGCTCATCGGCTATTCCGGCCGGGCCTGGCCCGTCTATCTGATCGACGCCGCATCGACCGCGGTCTTTTTCGCGCTGCTGGCGGCGATGCACGTGCCGAAGCATGCCGCCACGGCGTCGGCGAGCACGAGCAAAGCGCTGTTGGCCGGCTTTCGCTTCGTGTGGCGGAACAAGATCGTGCTGGCGGCGATTACGCTCGACATGTTCGCCGTGTTGCTGGGCGGGGCGGTGGCCTTGTTGCCGATCTATGCCGAAGACATCTTGCAGGTCGGCGCGCAGGGGCTCGGCTGGCTGCGCACCGCTCCGGCCGTCGGAGCGCTGGTGTTCTCCTTTGTGTTGGCTCATCGCCCGCCGATCGAGCACGCGGGCAGGACGCTGCTGTGGGTGGTGGCGGGCTTCGGCGCGGCGACGGTCGTGTTTGGGGTCTCGCAGTCGTATCCGCTCTCGCTGGCGATGCTGTTTCTGACCGGGGCCTTCGACATCGTGAGCGTCGTCATTCGCCACACGCTGGTGCAGCTTCTCACGCCCGACGACATGCGGGGCCGCGTTTCGGCCATCAACAGCGTATTCATCGGCGCCTCGAACGAACTGGGCGCCTTCGAATCGGGGCTGGTGGCCCAACTCTTCACTCCGGCGATTTCCGTGGTGTCCGGCGGCATCGGCACGCTGGTGGTGGTGCTTCTCGTGGCCGCGGTTTGGCCGCAGCTCCGTCGCTACGGACGTTTGCAAAGCGAACCGCGGAGTAATTCGTGAAGAGTGGTTTGGCTGCCGAAAACCGTCAACAATCGCTTGGTTCCGGTATACACCAACCCGAAGCGCTAGCGAGGAGCACGAAAAACCGGGAAATCCTCGCTTGCGCTTCGGGTTAGTGTGAAATGGGAACGGGTTGGGCGAAGCTTTACCAATGCGCCTTCTTAACTCTTTGTGAGGCAATCGGTTAAGGCAATGACAGCGATCCATCCAAAGCTACTAATCTGTGCGCCCCGCGCCGCGCGCGGCGCGAGGCAGCCAAAACCGGTCAGCCCACATTGACGCCAAGCGACCGTAACATGGTTACCGAACCGCCCTCCCGGTGATGTCGAATTCGTCGGCACCGCGACGCGCGCTTCGCGTCCCCGCCCGGTTTTTGCCGCTATCCGCCGCGCGCGGCGCGTCCCCGCCGAGTTTGCCGGCAGGCGCCGCGCGCGGCGCGTCCCAAACAGAATCAACCGGCACGCGCAGCGCGCTGCGCGGGGAATTTGAGCGTCAGCGGCTGAGGGCCGCGGGCACGTCAACGTCGAGCATCTTCACCAGAAAGGCGTAGCCGTCGGCCATCTCTTCGATGGCCTTCGAGGTGGGAATGCCGGCGCCGTGCCCGGCACTGGTCTCGATGCGGATCAAGATCGGGGCGTCGCCGGCTTGCGCGGCCTGCAAAGCGGCGGCAAACTTGAAGCTGTGCGCCGGCACCACGCGGTCGTCGTGGTCGGCGGTCGTGATCAGGGTCGGCGGATACTCCGTGCCCGGCTTGATGTTGTGCAGCGGCGAATACGCCAGTAGCGCGGGGAACTCGTCGGCGTTGTCGGCCGAACCATATTCCGAGGCCCAGGCCCAACCGATCGTGAACTTGTGAAACCGCAGCATGTCCAACACGCCCACCGCCGGTATCGCGGCGCCGTACAGATCGGGCCGCTGCGTGAGACAGGCGCCCACCAGCAAGCCGCCGTTGCTGCGGCCGGCGATCGCCAGCTTGTCGCGCGAGGTGTAGCCTTCGTCAATCAGCCACTCGGCCGCGGCGATAAAGTCGTCGAACACGTTTTGCTTCTGCGACTTCATGCCCGCTTCGTGCCACGCCCGGCCGTATTCGCCGCCGCCCCGCAAGGTGGGCATGGCGAACACGCCGCCCAACTCCAGCCACACCATCCGCCCCACCGAGAAACCTGGCGTCAGCGAAATGTCGAACCCGCCGTAGCCATAGAGATAGGTCGGCCGCGGCCGGTCGGGCTTCAGTCCCTTGCGATGCACCAGAAACATCGGCACGCGCGTGCCGTCTTTGCTGTTGTAAAACACCTGCCGGGTCTCGTAGTCGGACGCCTGGAAAGGCACCTCCGGCTCGCGGAACAGCTCGCTCTTTCCCGCGTCGATCTCGTAGCGATAGATGGCCGGGGGCGAGACGAAGCTGGTGAACGAATAAAACGTCTCGCGGTCCGCTTGCCGGCCGGTGAAGCCGCCCGCGCTGCCGATGCCGGGCAAAACCAATCCGCCCAGCGATTTGCCCGACAGATCGAACATGCGGACCTGGCTCTTCGCGTCTTGCAAATAGGCGGCGAAAAAGCGGTCGCCCACGACGTGGACTTCTTCCAGCGTATCTTCCGCTTCGGGCACGATCTCCCGCCAGCGATCGCGGGCCGGGTGTTCCAGGTCGATGGCCACCACGCGGTTGCGCGGCGCGTCGAGATCGGTCCGCAGCCAGAACGTCGAACCATCGTTGCCGAGAACATCGAAGCGGGCCTCGAAGCCGGTCAGCAGCTCCACGACTTCGGCCTTCGCGTGGCTGAGATCGAGATAGAACAGGTTGTTCTTCCGCTCGGTTCCGTGCGTGACCACGATCACCAGCCAGCGGCCGTCGTCGGTTACCTGGCCGTGAAAGCCCCACTCCTTTTGGTCCTTCCGCTGATAGACGAGCTTGTCTTGCGACTGCGGCGTGCCGACGCGGTGATAGTAAAGCTTTTGAAAATAGTTTTGCCCGGTCAGCTCCTCGTCGGGCTTCGGCTCGTCGTAGCGGCTGTAATAGAAGCCCTGGCCGTCGTTGCTCCAGCTTGCCCCGGAGAACTTGACCCACTTGAGATGGTCGTCGAGATCGTCGGCGGTTTCGACGTTTCGCACGCGCCACTCTTGCCAGTCGGAGCCGGCCGCGGCCAGGCCATAAGCCAGCAGTTTGCCGTCGTCGCTGATGGCCGTGCCGGAGAGCGCGATCGTGCCTTCCTTCGAAAGCGCGTTGGGGTCGAGCAGCGTGCGCGGCTCGGCATCGAGGGCCGGCGCCCAGTAGAGCACGCTCTGGTTTTGCAGGCCGTCGTTTCGGGTGTAAAAGTAGCGTCCGCCACGGGCTTCGGGCACGCCGTACTTTTCGTAGTTCCACAGCTCCGTCAGCCGGCGGCGGATGGCGTCGCGCTGGGGGATCTTTTCGAGCACCGAGAAGGTGAGCTTATTCTCGGCCTCGATCCAGGCCCGCGTCTCGGGACTGTCGGGATCTTCCAGCCAGCGATACGGGTCGGGCAGCTTGGCGCCGTGATAATCGTCGACCTGATCGCCTCGCCGGGCTGTGGGGTATTTCAGAGGCATCGTTCCGATCCGCTTGAGCAGGGATTCGTCCTTTACGAGTGTCGGGCGAGACCGATGCCGCGTCAAGGCAACGCATCGGTATCTTTCGTCAGAACGTCGAGGTAGGCGTGGTAGGCATACACTCGGTCCCGGCGGCGGCCCGTGGTCTCGCGCAAGATGTTGGCTCTACACAAGGTGGCGACGGCTTTGGCGGCGGTCGGTTTTGTCGTTTTGAGTAAAGACATGGCTCCCGACAGCGTCACGATCGGTCGGCCGGGCAACGCGTCCCACAGGCGGACGGCTGGGATGGTCGCATCGCGCATGCGGAGCAGACGCTGGCGGTCTTTGTTCAACAACGCAAATAAGCTTGTCGCCGTGGCGATGCCGTCGTCGGCCGCTTCACGCACACATTCCAGGAAATAGGCCGTCCAGCCTTCCCAGTCACCAGCGGCACGCACGGCGGAAAGGCAACGATAATACTCCTCGCGATGCCGTTTGAAGGCCAAGCTCAAATAGAGCAACGGCGATTGCAACAGCCCCCAATGCTCCAGCAGCAAAACAATGAGCAGGCGGCCGATACGTCCGTTGCCGTCCAAAAATGGGTGAATGGTCTCGAACTGGACGTGCGCCAGACCGGCGCGCACCAACGGCGGCAAGGGATCGTCGGCATAGAGCCAACGCTCCAACTCCGATAATTCCTGCGGCAAAGCGTCGGGCGGCGGCGGCACGAACGAGGCGTTGCCCGGTCGCGTTCCGCCGATCCAGTTTTGCGACGTGCGTATCGCTCCCGGCTGTTTCTCGGCGCCTCGCGCCCCGCGCATCAGCCGGTTGTGCGCCGCGCACAGCAAACGAACGCTCAAGGGCAGGCCTTTGGGCCGAGCGATTTCGCGGCGCGCGAAGGCCAAGGCATCCACGTAATTGCAAACCTCGCGAACATCGTCCAAACGATCCGCGTCATGCGTCGCCTCATAGGTCAGCACGTCTTTCAGCGTGGCCTGAGTCCCTTCGATTTGCGACGAAATCACCGCCTCTTTGCGGACGAAGCCGTACAGAAACCAATTGGGGCTGGGAACCATGACGCCGGCCACCGCCAGGCGGCCGACGGCGGCCAGTGCGGCGTTGTGCAGGGCGAGCAGCCTTTCATCGAGCACGAGCGGAGGCTCGGCCGGCGGAAGGGGTCGAGGCTGGAACGACCGCACTTCTTCGCCCCCGACGTTCAAAACCCGAAAGCTGCCGGTGGTCCGCGTCATCGAAATGCGATTGCCAGGTTGTTCGTTAGTAAAGGATTCTTTACTAGCGAGTTGTGTTAGTCAAGGATCCTTTACTAAGCCGGGTATCGAGAGCGACGTGCTTTTCTCCACGGCGTTTCAGGCTACCATGAGGGTTGGCCCGAATTGCGGGACGGAACGCGTGGAGGAATTAGTCGCCCATCGAGTGCCGGGGAGTTGTTCTCTGAAATGACCGATCTTCCGAACCAACGTAAACGGGGGCGGCGGCAACTGGCCGCCTTTGCCGTGCCGCAGAAGTGCCGGAGGCCTTCTTCGAACACCTTTCCGTCGGGCGCCTTTACCCGACATGCCGCTGTTTCTCGATCCTGGCCATTACGTCGACACGCCGTTGGAAATGACCTACGCCGCGGCGTTCGCCGGCATGCCGCAATTCTGGCGCGACGTGCTCGAAAAAAACGCTTAGAGCGGACCTGTAAGCCGGGTTCTGTCTCCCCGTGCGGCAAGAACCGCGCGGGGCGATGGCCATTTCTCTAGGAGGCCGATTGCTCGGCCCCTCCAGCAACCTACCCGGAAGTCGATGGCGGGCCGGAACCAGCCCGCACGCCGGCGGCTTGCACCGCCGGCGTTGCTTCCTGTTTGGTCTTGCTCCGGGTGGGGTTTGCCTAGCCAGGCTGGTCGCCCAGCCTGCTGGTGAGCTCTTACCTCGCCGTTTCACCCTTGCCGCGCGGAAATCTCCACGAGGCGGTTTGCTTTCTGTTGCACTTTCCCTGGCCTTGCGGCCGGTGGGCGTTACCCACCGCCCTGTCCTGCGGAGCCCGGACTTTCCTCCCGCCGAGAATCTCGGCCGGCGGCCATCCGGTCCGCTCTAAGCAGCACTGCATTCTACGGCACACGGGCAAAAGAGAAATGCAGGCGCGCCAGGCGGGCCGGACGGATTCATGGGCAGACGCAATGCCTGCCGATCATGTTCCAGGAGGCGCGCTCTTCTTCTGAACCGCTCACTCATGATTGCCGCCGACTCGACCGACCCGCTCGCCGAGCTTGAACGTCGCCAAGATGAAGCCTTGCAGCAGCTTGACGATCTTGATCGCCGCGTAGAACAGGCCCTGCGCGAGTTTATCGCGCTGGCCAAAACGACGGCCGAGCGGTTCGGCCGCCCGCAAAAAACCGCCGCCTAGTGCTCTGTCATGGGTCGATTAGGCCGTCCCCTCGTGCTTTGGGGGCCTTGAAATCCAAGCGCCCTGGGGGCTCCGGCCGGTGCCGCGACAGATAATTTTGTTCAGTATTGCGGCGAACGAGCGATCTGCTAGGATTCCGGTAGCGATGTGATTTGTATTGGCGGATCGCGCCGGACTCTCCGGCGCGGTTGCCCGGCTAGACAGATCCTCACAGCACGGGGAAAATGGCGTAACCGGGGCTCCGGTGTGCCCAATACGGACTAGCCGACCGAGTTGCATCGCGGTCACGACGAGTGTCTTGAGACGACTCCTTTCGGACCTTCAACAACAGGGAGGCATAAATGCAAGATCCACCTGGTTTGTTGGCATGAGGAAACGGGCGAGCCCGCTGGTTTCCTCACGCGATATCTTCACTATTCCGGACACTCCTCCCCGCCGAGCCCGGCGAGAGGGGTTTTTTTTGCGCCGCGACGAGAAGGCGTTAGGCTTTGGGCGTTAGTAAGACCTATGGCATCGTGCTGGAAGTTATTCAGTCCTCGCCCGTGAATCACGCCGCCCGACGGCCGGAGGGCGCGACGCGTGGCAGCGTTTGGCCCGGCTCCGTCGACCAGATGTTCTGGTGCTGCTCGTGCCGGTTGTCGCGAAAGACATCGTAGGCCGGCTCGATGCGTCCTTCCGTCAGAAGGCGGTGCTCGCGGGTGACCTGCGCATCGAGCCGCGCCACGCGGCCGAGCGTGGCGGCCACCGCTTGCGGCACGATGTGCGGCAAACGATCGAGATCGCGATAGGCGTCCAGCAGAATGCCGATGCTCTCGCACAAGCGGCCGCTAGGCATGCCGGGATATGCTTCGTCGAGATACCGGGCCACGTGCCAGGCGTATTCGATGTCGCTGCTGACGTGCCGGCAATACGACTTGCGGTGCTGCAGGGCCGCGAACAGCAAATTCTCGGCCTCGCTGAAATCGGCGTTCTCCAGCGCGTAGCGAACGCCCGCGGCGGTTCGGTGCAGGTTCCAGGCCCGCAAGTCTTCGATCTCTGCTTGAGGGCTGCACGTCGTTTGGCCCGCCGGATAGTTCCAAAACACACCCAGCGTCTGGCCGATGGCCTTCGATTTGATGAACGGCAGCACACGATTCTTGAACTCGGTGTCGCCGGCCGCGCCGAAGCTGGCATCGTAGTAACCGAGCCGGTCGTGAATCGTGCGGCGGTACATTGCGCCCACATACGACAGGTAACAGGTTTCCAGGTAGACCAGCCGCTGTGCATAACCGCTGCGATCGTAGGTCATGAGGTCGCTCACCCAGTGGCCGCGCTCGTTGACGCGCATCACCAGGCTGTTGGACTGCACCCAATCGACCTGGCGGTTGGCGTCGAGCTCGTCGGCGAGCACTTGCAGGGCGTTGGGCAGCATCGCTTCGTCGACGCCCAAGAAGCTGAGATACTGCCCGTGCGACAGGCCGATGCCGCGGTTCCAGGCCGCTTGAATCGTCTCGCGGTGTCTCGACCGCGCGTAAACGGCCGGCGTGCCCGTGCGGTCGGCCCACTGGCGGAAGACGCGATATTCGTCTTCGGGCGAGCCACTGTCGATGAGCACGACTTCCGCCTGACGTGTCCGCAGCAGCGTTTGCAGCGACAGCGTGTCAAGGAACAGCGGCAAGTTCGCGGCCGCTTTGTAGAGCGAGACGATGACCGTAGCCCGATAGGTGCGCGGCCCGCGCCGGTCGTCGATCAATTCATATTCCGCGCCGGCCGGGCGACGATGATCGCGGGCCGCGCGATCGAGCAGTTCGCGGCAGCGGTGTTGGCCGTCGGGCTGGCCGTCGTACATGGCGGCGGCCACTTCCGCTTCGCGGTGAAAGCCGTGTTCGCCAAGCGTTTGCATGACCGTGGGCAGATCGCCGTGCTGGTCTGTGCCGGTAAGCCGCATCGCGCGCAGGCGGTAGGTGGCGGCCACCAGGCCGTTGCCGCGCAGCGACTCGATGCGCGCCAACTCGCGCCACAGCCGCGCCCGGTCGATTCGCAAATCGACGACAAGCTGGCCGCACTGCCGCCACTTCTCTGAAAGCTCGGCAGTCGTGCGCTCCGGCATCCAAGCGACGGCATGATAGCGGGCCGCGACGGCCCTGCCCCGCATCTCCAGCTCGCGCGCGGGCGGCGCGCGTCGTTGCGTCAGTCGCTTGCCCACGGCAGGCTTGCAAGCGGCGGCCAAACGGCGGGGATGAAGGCTGCGAACACCCGCGCGGAACTGCTGGCTGGTGTGCTTGCGTACCAGCCGGCGGACCGATTCCTTCAGGCCGGTTATGCCCGTTGGCGTGCGGCCGGCGTGCTCGATCATCCGCTGATACCAGCCGGACGCCTCGCGCCGCACGTCTTGGCTAAACGACGGCGGGCTGCCGTAAATCTCGGCCAGCGACGGACCGCGCGCCGAGGGCGACGCAACCGCCAGAGACTCCACGAGGCGCCCGCGGTAACGATCGTAATCGGCCAACACGCTTTCCAGCTGCGGCAGGCTTGCCAGCGGCCGGTCCATGTCGAGCTTGATATACGGGACGCCGGGGAAGTATTCGTCGAGAAAGCGGCACACGCCTGCGCCGTTGCCGATGGCCGTGGGGCAGCCGGAGAACAGCGACTCGACGGCCACGAGGTTGAAGGTGTCGTAACGCGAGGGGAGCACCGTGATGCTGCGGGCGGCAAACCGCTGACGCAACTCGTCGGGCGTCGCCGCGGGACACAGCTCGATCGCCTTGTCGCCCGGCCGACGGCGCAAATAGTCGTTCAGATGCTGCTCGGAGCTGGTGCCAAAAAGGTCGTTGCTCGGCGGCCCGATGATCCGCGCGCGGGCGTAGAGCGCCGGCGGCAGCCACCAGCACAGTTCCGCAAACACATCGGGCCCTTTGCGCTTTTCCGTGCGGCCCACGAAGTTCAGATCGGGCGGGTCGGCTGATTCGGCGGAACGTACTGGCAGGTAGGGACCGAGAAACCGCAACGGGCAAAGATAGTGCGAGGCGAGCGCGAATCGTGCTCGCCACTCGTCGAGATAATCGGCACTCAAGCCATAGCGGATGTCGGCCGCCTGGTACTGCATCTCTTCTTGCCGGACGGCTTCCTGCGGCAATGCGCCGTCGCTGCCCCAGTTCATGCTGATCGTCGTCGAAATCACGCCGTGCATCGAAAGCGCGACGCGCTTCACATCGGCGCCGTGGTGTGCCAAGGCGGCGGGCAGGAAATAACCAAGCTGCTTGTAGTCGGGCAAATCGACGACGTCGAACGACCGGCCGCGCACCGAATAGGCGATGTTGCTCGCGAGCAGGAAGGCGGGCAGGCACCAGCGAGGCGGCACGAGGTCGCAGTAATCGGTCCATTGCCGCTCGACGTAATGCGGCTCGCAGCGGATGGCCCGCGCATTCGCAGGGCGTGGCGAATCGACGGCCTCATTGACGATCGGATAAGAGAATTCGATTTGGGGATTTTTTTCGATGACGGCGCGATAGAACGTCTGCCCGCCGCCGACGGTGCGGAAAAGATCGAAATCCGCAATCAGAACGTGCATCTCGCCTCCGTGAAAAGCCCCTGCGCAGCAACGACATTCCGTGTCGCTCTGCTAGCTTCGACATCGGCGGCGGCCGGCGTACAATCGCGGTGCCCGCCGTGGCACGCCCGGAAAAAGACAAATTCACGGCATGACGCGCACCAGCCGACCTCGGCGACGATCGCAGGGAGTTGCGCCCAGTCATTTATGGTTTGATCCGTGCGCCTGCAGTGACCGTGGTGAACCGCACGCGGTCCGCATCGGCACGCGCCGGCGCGGCATCTTTGACGTCGAACGCCCAAAGCATGTCTCGGTCGCGAATGTAAAGCCGGCCGTTCGCGACAACGGGGTATGCCCAGGCCTTGCCCATCGACTTGGGAGTCTGGGGTTGGTTGGGCGGCGTGAACCGCCCCTTCTCGCGATACGATTCGGGAGAGGCTTCGACCAACGCGACCTCACCGTTCTCGCCGTGAAGATAGAGACGGCCGTCGGCATAACAGAGCGACGCCGCACCCAGGGCGCGCTCTTGCCACTTTATTTTGCCCGTGGCGAACTCGATGCAGACCATCGCCTGAGCGGTCGTGCCGTACAGATAATCTCCAAGCTTGACCACGCCGCCGATGGCGGTGGGCAGCTTCGGCGCAAAGTACAACTCTTCGGGCTCGAAGGCGTCGTCGCTCGTTTTCGTCAGTTTCACGGTCCCGCCGCCGGTGCCCGCCGATGCGACGTAGACCTCGCCGCCGGCCACAACCGGGGTGGGAATGTTGGCATTGAAGGGACTGATCGGCTTGGCGTATCGCCAAAGGAGCTTGCCATTCCGGGCGTCGACGCCGACGAGGCCTTTTTGCAAGAGTTGCACGTATTGCCTCACTCCGCCGGCTTCGAGCACGACGGCCGATGAATAGGCTGCCTCGTCGGCCTCTGACAACGCCGCCTTCCAGATCACCTTGCCGGTCGTTTTGTCGAGAGCCACCATCGTCGCCTCGCTTCCGCCCGGCGTGCAGATCAGCCGTTCGCCGTCGATCAAGGGAGACTCCGCGTAGGCCCAGTTGCCCGGCTTGCCGGAGAACTCGTCGCGGATGTTCATCTGCCAGCGGACCTTGCCCGTCGCGGCTTCCAGGCAGGCCAGGTCGCCGTCGGAGCCAAGTGCGAAGAGCCACGCACCCTCGACGGTCGGCGTCGATCTCGCCGCGGGATAACTTGGTTTTTGGTCCGGCTTGCCGACTTTGCCCAGACGGGTCGCCCAGACGACTTTGCCGTCGTTGGCGTCGAGCGCTTTGACCGACTCGTCGTCGAGTCCCATGTTGGCGATCACATAGATTCGCCCGTGGCTGACGGAAGGCGTCGAATAGCCGTCGCCCAGGTCGTCGATTTGCCAGAGGAGCTTCGGGCCGTCTTGGGGCCACTCCTTGACGAGACCCCTCTCTTGCGAAACGCCGTCTCGATTTGGCCCTCGCCACTGCGGCCAATCGTCGGCACGGACCGCCACGCCACTGAGCGTCAGCAACGCCGCGGCCACAAGTCGCTTTGCTAAGATCGTGTTCGTCATGGTTTCTCGATGCTTCGCTGGCTGGACCGTTCAAACAACGCCCGCAACTCCACATGAGAGCTTATTGCAACGCGGGCGGCAATGGTGCGGTTGATCGCTCTGCCGCGATATCGGCGCGATGCACCGGGCGGGCTCGCTATACTTCACGCGGCCAAGAATGAGACCTTTTGCCGCGAGGGAGAGGGTGGCTGGGGCAGAGCTTGGCCAGATAGCGGCTGGTGCCGTTCAAGAGCGTGGCGGCCAAGCGATGCCCCGGTGCGTCGAACCGGGGCACCGCCTGGCCGCCGAGATGAACTAAGTGTCAGCCTCAACTTGGCCAGGCTCTGCCCCAGCCACCGCCAACGTCTCATTCCCGGCCGCGCGAAGTATAAAAGCGGCTACTCGATGTGAATGTCCGCGGCGCCCACGGCAAAGCCGCCGCGGCCCTGCACGAAGACGCGCACGTGACAATCGCCGCCGGCTTGTTCGGGCAGGTCGAGCCGGGCCCGGAACTTGCCGTTGGCCACCGTCGTGCGCACCGACACCAGACGATTGTCGTTGGCCGCCGCGTAGGTCCGCCGATATTCGTCGTCCGATTGCGGCGAGGCCGTGTAACTCTCTCGCAGCAACGGCCGGAAGGTCAGCCGGTCGCGGCGGACCGTCAACTCCACCGTCGCCGGGCCGTCGATCGCGCACGTACCCGAAATGGAAATCGCTTCGCCGGGCCGCGCCGACCGCGGCGCGACGACCTGCAGCTCGCCGGGGTGCGTCAGTTTCAGCAGCGGATCGCCCAGCAGATTGAAAAGCTGGATGTGTTCCAGCCGTTCGTCGGCCAGATCGCTGCCGGCCGGGCTGAGCAGCGAGGCCAGCGCATCGAGCCGCTTGCTGCGCTCGTCGGTGCGGGGCGCCAACGCCATGTTCCGCTTGGCGTGCAGCAGTAGCTCCCCCAGGGTCGGCCGCCGGGAAACGAAGCATTCCTTGAGCAGCTCGATGCCGAGCACGCTCATGGCATAAGGCATGGTGACGCGCGAGCCGCCGATGACCGCCACGGGACCGCGCTCTCGGCGGAGCAGCTCCTCGGCCAGGCAGTCGCCACGCGCGTCGTAAGCGGCCGTGTAGCAGGCCAAAAACAAGGCGATCGCCGCGCCGCGGCCGGCCTGCAAACGGTCGAGGTCATCGGATTCCAGGATCGGATGCTCGCCGCCGGGCACCTGCACGCGGTCGAGCTCGCGGGGCTGGCCGTGACCCATGTAGACCCAAAACAGGCAGCCTTCGTCGAGCCGGCGAAGGGCCGTTTCGCCGAACAGGGAAGGCGGCGGACAGTAGGGACTGCGCCAGCTTGCGTGCGTGAACGTGGTGCGGTAGGCGGCGGGAATGCCGTCGGTAATGAACGACTTGGCGGCGGTCTCGATCGCCGTATCGAGCAGAGTTCCGAAGCCGCCCAGACCGGCCACCAGATTGATCTGCCGCCGCCACTGGTCGCCGGCCTGCGAGGCATCGGCCGCGATCTGGCCCTCGTAAGACAGAATCTTTCGCACCATGGCCGTGATCTGGCTCGGCGAACGGGCGCTCAACCGGCCGATGGCCACCTCGGGAACGTCGTCGTCGTCGAGATCGGCGTACCAATTGTCGGTCGCGATATCGGGTTCCGATCCCCAATGCACGTTGACTTTGGCGGGCACGTAATGCGTCGGGACGGAAAAAAACCTCGCATTCGACGGGGCCTTCGTCGGCAGATCGGCCTCGCCCACCAGCATGATGAACCGCAATTGCCCGTCTTTGGCGGCCTGGCGGATTTCTTGTCGAATCTGCTCGGCGCTGGCGACGCCATCGACCAAGGCGATGCGATGCCCTTGTGCTTTGCGGTAGTCGGTCCAGGGCCGAATCGCCGCACGCAGCACGGGCGGACAGACCACCACCGTGTCGACTTGCGCAGGGGCCAAAAGCGAAAGGAGCAACCACGAGAAAGGCATGCTGAACTTTACCGCTGTAGCGGTTCGCCGGGCAAGCTCAATAATCCACCCTACGATCGGCGAACCCCGGCAAGGTGTCCGTCAGGATTTGCTGGATCGCCTCGCGGTCGGCGGGCGTGAGACGCTCGAAGTCCGGATTGTGGTCTTGACCTGAGAGAATCGCGCTTAACCGCTCGAAAAGGTACTCTCGGGCCACGTCCGGCAAGGCGGCGAAGGCGTCAGAGTAGATTTCATAGCTGCACGGGTAGCGAAACAGCCGCCGGCTGAGATCGAACTCGCGCAGCGACCGGCCGTGCCGATCGCGCGGGCCACGCTGGACGAACTCTTCAGCAAACCGCGAGGTCCCCTCGATCTCGCCCGTCAACGGGGCCTCGTCGATAAACAGCAGGTATCGGAGCAGCTTGTCGGCCGGGCTCTTGTAGCGGCTTTGGGTGCTTTCCGAAAGCGAACCAGCGGGGCGGCCGAGCGCCTTGTTGATGGCCTGTTCGTAGTGCAGGGCCATGCGGGCATGATAGTTGGTGGCCGTGATGAGATTGTGCATCTTCACCTGGTGCTCCAGCACCATCAGGGCCACGATGTCGCTGTGTGGCGTCAGATACGGCGAGGCGTCGACCAGCCCCGACAGATCGGTGATGTTCGCTCCGGCCGCGGTTTCAAGCAGCTCCGGCCGCTGCCGATTCGTGACGATGACGTTGCCCATGTGCGTTTGCTGGCCGTGCCTGCCGGTGACGAACCAGCCGCCCCAACGCTCCTTGAGCGGGCTTTCATGGCTGGTGCTGAAGGTGCCGGCGTTGAAGACGGGCATGCCGATGGCATCGGGGAAAACCGACCGCACGAGGTGGCCCGGCACGTCCTGCGTCTTCGACGAAGCATGGCATTGCAGGCAGTCGTGCGTCTGTCGCTGGAACGCCGGCTTTTCCACCGCTTGCTGACGGAGCGTGTAAAACACCGCGCCCTGCCGCGGATCGGTCGTCGAGACTTCGACCACTTCACCCTGCTGGCAAAAGCCGACGTAGGTGTCGTCGTTGAAATAGACCGCCCGCGGCGTGCGCCGCGAAATCTTGCTCCGCTGGAAGCTCGTTTTGGAAAAGACCAACACCTGCGACGACTGCGAAATACCCAACTCGCGCAATACGTCGGCCAGATAGCCGTGCTCATCGTCGTACTTCAAGGTCGCCTCACCCCGATCGAGCTTTGCCTGCAAGCGCGAGACCGGATCGTCGACGGGCGCCGTGAGGTAATGGATCGGCTCCGACTCGAAAGGCAGCTCGGCGCGGGCAGGGTCGCCGTGCAATGCCAGACAAATCGCTAACAGGATGTAGGGTGGAAAAAGCGAGCTTGCGAGCGCCGGCCCACCGTAATCGACGTCGCAATCGGTGGGCCGGCGCTCGCAAGCTCGCTGGTCCCACCCTACGCCGGTCGTTTGGCGAAATTCATCGGAGCTGCGGCGATTGCGATTCATTCTGTTTCTCCAAGACGGCATCTTACATCGTGGGCCGAGGCTGCGCGGGCACATGGCCGGCGGCAGAGGACGGCGAGACACGCTCACCGGCGGTCCCGCCCACCACCGACCAGCCCGTCTTCAGCCCCAACACGAACCATCCAAGCCCCACGATGCCGACGGCGAAAATCGTATCGCCGATGACGCGCAGCCAGCGCAGGCGGTCCATCAGGTCGGTCTGCAAAAACTCAGCGCTGCGGGCGTACCACATGCCGTGTGTCACGCTGGCCCAGGCCTGCATCATGCCCACTGGCAGCAGACTGATGAGCACCATCAACGCCAGCCCGACGTTGATCGACCAAAAGCAAAAGCCCAACAGCCGCGTCTTCCAGACGTTCTGCGTCGCCAGCCCTTTCAGACAGAAGAGCATCAAGCCGATGCCGAGCATGCCGTACACGCCAAACAAGGCCGTATGGCCGTGGACCGGCGTGGTGTTCAGCCCTTGCATGTAATAGAGGGCGATCGGTGGGTTGATGAGAAAGCCGAACAGGCCCGCGCCAACCAGGTTCCAGAAAGCCACCGCGACGAAGAAGTAGATCGGCCATTTGTAGCCGGCCACCCAGGGGCGGGCACGAGTGAGCGTCAGGTTCTCATAGCCCTCGAAGCCGATCAACACCAGCGGCACGACTTCCATGGCGCTGAACGTCGCGCCCAAGGCGAGAATGGCCGTCGGCGTGCCGGTGAAATAGAGGTGATGGAACGTGCCGATGATGCCTCCGGACAAAAAGATCGTCGTCGAGAAGAGCACCGCCGCGGTGGCGGTCGCCGCTCGCAGCAGTCCCATGCGCGTGAAGAGAAAGGCGATCACCACCGTCGCGAAGACTTCGAAAAAGCCTTCCACCCAGAGATGCACGACCCACCAACGCCAATACTCGGCGATGGCCAGGTTCGTTTGGCGTCCCCACATCAGGCCCGCGCCATAAAAGCCGGCGATGGCCAGCGAAGAGATCAGAAACAGTCCCAGCAGGTGCCGGCCTTCGCCCGGTTGTTTGAAGGCCGGCCACATGGCGCGGGCCATCAGCCCCAGCCAGATGAACAAGCCCGCAAACAAGAAAAGCTGCCAGAAGCGACCCAGATCGACGTATTCATAACCTTGGTGCCCGAACCAGAAGTTCATCTCCAGGCCCAGCCGCTGTTGCACCGCCATCCATTGCCCGGCCATCGAGCCAAGCACGATCACCAGCAGGCAGGCGAAGAGCACGTTGACGCCCAGCCGCTGGAACTTTGGCTCATAGCCCGAAACGGCCGGGGCCATGAACAGTCCCGTGGCGAGCCAGGCCGTGGCGATCCAGAAGATGCCGAGCTGCGTGTGCCAAGTGCGCGTCACGGCGTAAGGCAAGTACTTGGCCAAGGGGATGCCGTAGAAGCCCGACCCTTCGACGCCGTAGTGGGCCGTCACCGCCCCCAGCCCGACTTGCAGCACCATCAAGGCGGCGCAGACCCAAAAGTATTTGAGCGTGGCCCGCATCGAGGGCGTCGGCGAAAGAGCCAGCAAGGGGTCGGTCTCGGGGAGCCCGTTCGAGTCGTCGGTGTGCCGGCGATTCTGCACCGCGAAATACCAGGCCAATGCGCCGATGCCGGCCAGCAAAAACACGAAGCTCAGCACCGACCAGACGACGATCGCGGCGGTCGGTGCGTTGCCGACCAGCGGCTCCGCCGGCCAGTTTTGCGTATAAGTGACGTCGCTGCCGGGGCGGTCGGTCACGCAGGCCCACGACGCCCAGAAAAAGAAGGCATTGAGCAGCTTCTGTCGCTCGGGCGTCTTGATCGCGTTGGCGGGAATCGCGTAGGCGTCGCGTAACGCTGCCTGTTCCGGGGCGTCGCCAAACAGTCCGGTGTAATGCCTGCCGACGGCCTCGATCGCTTCTGCTCGCAACGGGGACACCACGAGGTCGCCCGACTGGGCGTCGTAGCGGTTGGTGCGCAGCTCTTTCTGCAGACGCGCCCGCAGCGCCGCTTGAGTTTCGGCGTCGAGGAGCTCGTAGCTGGTTTGATGTTCGTCTTGGGCCCAGCGGTCGAGAATCCAGGTCGCCTCGCGGTGCAGAAAGTCGGCCGACCAGTCGGGGGCGACGTAGGCGCCATGTCCCCAGATGGAGCCGACTTGTTGCCCGCCCAGCGACTGCCAGACATTTTGGCCGTCTTTGATTTCTTGGCCGGTGAAGAGCACGTTGCCCTCCGTCGTCACAACGCGTGCTGGCACGGGCGGGGCCTGACGGTAGATTTCGCCCCCGAAATAGCCCAACACAGCGAACGAGCCGGCCATAACCAGGCCGAGGCCCAGCCACAGTTTGCGATAGTGCATGGTTTGCTCCGGCAATGGAAATAAAGGAATCGGTCTTACTCTGCCTTGGCCGCGCCATCCGCGCATTCGTGGCAGCAAGAATCGTGTGTCGGGTGGCCGGTTTGGTCTGCGCCCTGCCGCGAGAGCCCGCCAAGTTGGCGGTTCAACGCCTCGACGAATTGCCGACAATCGACGTCCATCCGCCGGCACGCCTGCTCGATGGTCACGACCCGTGCGATCGAGTGGCGGAGGCGCGGATTGGAAAGCATCTTGAAGCCCTGCGCCACGAACGTGTCGATCAAACCCGGATGGCGATCGAGCACCGCCGCCACCGTGGCTCCTGGCCCGATCGCACCGTCCGCGACGGCGGGGCTGGCGCTCTCATGTTCATTGAATTTGTTTTTTGTGCGTCCCGACATGACCCGCCACAAATGGATGCCCCAGATGGCCAGCCCGCTCACTTCCAACAATCCGCTGACGCCGGCAAAGGCAAAGGCCCGCGGTGAAAAGTCGGTGAGCGTTTGCCCGACCACTCGCAACGCGCAGCCCGTGTTGATGAGCACGAACGGCAGCCACAAGCGCGAAAGGCCCGATGATGCGATGCCGTTGAGCGTCGGCACGACCTTGGCGGCCACGCCGACGATCATCAGGCTGATAAAGCCGACCGTGATGGCGTGGCGCGTGGCCCCGTAGTAAGCGTGCGAGAAACCCAGCCGCGCGGCGGCGCTGTCGGCGGCGAAGGTGGCCAGCAGACCGTGCTGATAGGCGGGCAACAGCGCCAGCATCGTCAACGACACGAAGAGCCAGACGTAAGCCGCACGCAGGAACTTCAAGCTGCGGTCGGCCTCGTCGGAGTGCGAAAAAACATGCCAGCTTTTCACCAGCAAGGCCGAGGTGCCCAACAGCAGCAGCACCGAGCCATACCAGAGGGCTGCCCAGGCATGGCCGGCGGTCTTCATCAAGAGCAAGCCGGCGATTTCGCCGGCAATGGCGGCGTTGATCAGCGCCAGGCCAATCAAGCTCAGCCGCTCGTTGGCCTTCGGCAGTCCGTAAAAGTGGTGAAAGATCCGCTGGCTGACGCCAAAGATCATCAACATGGCGAAGCCGTGAATCTGCACGTCGCGCAGCGGCGCTTGCCACGTCGAGACGAGCGAGACCAGTCGTTCTCCGCGGGCCGCGGCCGTGACGCTGAGATAAACGCTCTCATAGGGCGCCTGAACGACAAACCAAACGAGCGCCGAGACAATGTAGTAATCGTAAAACACAAGCGGCTTGCCGCTGCGCCGCCAGGTGGCCAGGATGATGCCGACGAACGCTACGATCGCCGTGACTTCGAGACACGAAGCGCCGACGGCGCTATACCAGGCCAGCGGATGATCCGCGGCCAATACCTGACCAAGCGAGCGGCCGACCAGTCCCAACAGCATCATCCACAAGGTTGCCAGCGCCAGCCGCGGATGCGCCAGCGAGGCATGCTTGAATCGCGGGAAAGCCTGGTAGGCGAATCCCATGACGAACAGCCCGACCCAGCCGAAAATCTGCGCGTGCCCGTGGGCATTGACCTCTTGCACGCCGGCCGCGGTGAAAGAACCGCCGATCGCGATCCGCGCCAGCAGGTACGCGCCCCAGGCCGCTCCCAGCGACAGCACCACCGCGATGCCGGCCTTGAAGAACGGGCGATAGATGTCGTCGCCCGGCTGCGATCGTTGCACGACGGGCAGCTCGATCGACCGCCGTGGTTCATGGCGAATTTCATCGAGCAGTCGGGCGATGGGCACCTCGTGGGCACGGGCAAAGAAACCGAGCGTCTCCACCGGTCCCTCGTTGCCGCCGCAACCGCGCAGCCCGTACCGGTCGAGCACGCTCCGTGCTTGCGGAAGCCGGGTGAGCAACTCGGGGATCAGTGTGGAACTGTCTGGCCAGGAAGCTGTGGTCATGGCGGGCATTAGTTGAAGATATATGGATATGTATATCCTTTATATCCCTTCGTGTAAAGCGGATTTGTCTTCGCCGAAACTTCCCTGCTATGCAGGTAGTGGAAAAGGCAATAAGCAACCCGCGTGCCGCGAACAAAAACGCCGGTGCGTCTTAGCGCCGTGCAGCCGGCTCGCACGGTTCACTGAACGAAACTCTCTGCGGGTGTGCGGTCACGACCATTGCATCGTGCGATTTGGCACATGTCCACGCGAACCATCGAATGTCGTGCGGAAAAATAATCGGTGGTCCATGCTTTTAAGTTCTCTCCGCGACACGGACGGTTTCGCCGATCGGATCGCCCCGTTCAAGTCGGCACAAGGCACTGCGGACCGACGGGAACTCAAAAAAGAGGCGAATCTCGCGGTCGGCGGCGCGGGCTTGAGCCACAGCCCCAGTCTCCCATCGTAGAACCGATTCTTCCGACACACCGAGTTGCGCTGCAAATGCCTTCTCGTCGAGGCCAAGCTGGATTCGGCCGGCGCGAATCTGCTCGGGCTGCAAGAGGCCGATTGATGACAGCATGCGCGACTCCGGAAAACCGTCAACCGTGCGGTCCATCTGCTCGACCGTTTGCTCCCCACCAACCGACTGAACACCTCACGGCGGTCCCGCTGGGCCATGTCTGTCAGGTACTCCGCCAAGGTTGGCAGGTCCACCGAGTCGAGCTGCCCTTGCCGGATCAGATCGGCGGTTGTCTCCAGCCAGGATGTCTCGTCCAATTCGTATAAGCCGGCGGTCGCCGGCACGGTTGGCTGCACCATTCGGATCGGTCCTACTCGTCGGCCACGCGGAACGCGCGACGCCATTTCATGATGATACCAGCCCTCGCCTTGCATCGCAAAGTGTTCGGCAAGTTGGCAAAACGCATTCCGCGTACGACTCGGTGACTTGATCTGATGTCGAGATTCAAGCAACGGCCGCTTGGCAGCCGATCATACCTATTGCAGCGCCGTTGGCGCGCCTTCGCTGCTGCCAGCGGTGTCTACGATACTCCGCCCGCAATCTCGCCAGGTTGCGGGTTTTTTTATGCGCCTGGCTGGCCGCGTTTTCCTCATTGACAGCTTCCTGATTGCCACTCTACAAGGGATAAGTATCCCCTGCTTCCTCAAAACGGTTGTTATGCATGAGTAATGTCGAAACGGCGCGATCGGCGACCACCGACGGGCTGACCGTCTCGCCTGCCCTCGACATGGTTCTCGAGGCGGCCCAAGTACCGGCGCAATACGCTATAGTCGATCACCGGGTGATCGCAATCTGCACGATTGCCCTGGGGCTGGGGGTGGCGGCCGGGTTCATTTCCCAACTTTTGATCGGTCTCATCAACTTCATCACCAACTTCGCTTTCTTTGGCCGCTTCAGTATCGAGACCGCGTCCCCGGCGGCGAACACGCTCGGGCTGTGGGTCATTCCGGTGCCCGTCATCGGAGCGCTGTTCGTCGGTTTCATGGCACGCTATGGTTCCAAGGCCATTCGGGGCCACGGCATTCCGGAAGCGATGGAGCAGGTGCTGGTCAATCAAAGCCGCATTCCGGCGCGGCTGACGTTTCTTAAACCAGTCTCGGCCGCGATCTCAATTGGCACCGGCGGACCCTTCGGGGCCGAGGGACCGATTATCGCCACGGGGGGCGCGCTCGGCTCGCTGCTTGGCCAGTTAGTGCAAACCACGCCCGGCGAGCGGAAAACACTCTTGTCGGCCGGCGCCGCGGCCGGCATGGCGGCCACGTTCGGAAGCCCCGTGTCGGCGGTCTTGTTGGCCATCGAGCTTTTGTTGTTCGAATTCCGTCCGCGTTCGATCATACCCGTCGCGTTGGCCAGTTCGGCGGCGGCGGGCATTCGCATGCTTTTCGAAGGGGTGCGGCCGGTCTTTGCCCTGGCCAATCTCGAACATCCCAGTCCGGCGGCGTTGGCAGTTTACATCCTGCTCGGAGCCGTGATGGGCTTGGCGGCGGTTCTCGTGACACGGGCAGTGTATGGCGTGGAAGACGCCTTCGAGCGTCTGCCGGTCCACTGGATGTGGTGGCCGGCCTTCGGAGCGGTTGCCGTGGGCGTCATTGGTTATTTCGCGCCGCGAACTTTGGGCGTTGGTTACGAGAATATCAGCGACATTATTTCCGATCGATTGCCGCTCAAGGCTGTCCTATTTCTCTGCGGGATGAAGTTCGTCTCCTGGGCCATCTCCTTGGGAAGCGGGACGTCGGGCGGGACGTTGGCGCCGATTTTCACGATCGGCGGCGGGCTTGGGACTGCGCTCGGCGCGGCCGCCGTGTGGATTGTGCCCGAAGCGGGTGTCGACGTGCGCATCGCGGCGTTGGTCGGCATGGCGGCCTTGTTCGCCGGGGCATCGCGGGCGCTGCTGGCCTCCGCCGTGTTTGCGTTTGAAACAACCCTACAACCGCTGGGTCTGCTGCCATTGCTGGCAGGATGCGCGGCATCGTACCTCGTTTCCTGCCTGCTGATGCGGAATTCGATCATGACCGAGAAGATTGCCCGCCGCGGCATTTCTTCGCCCACTGAATATGTGGCCGATCCGCTCGAACAGGTGATGGTGCAACAGGTTTGTTCGGCGAACGTTGTATCACTTAACGCCGACGACACGCTTTCCGCCATTCGCCTGTGGCTGGCATCGGGCGGCGAAGGGGCGACGCACCAAGGGTTCCCGGTGATCGACGAGCTAGGCGTGCTGGTGGGGGTGGTGACGCGCCGCGACTTGGTCAAGCTGACCGATCCGGACGGAAAGCGGATTCGCGAGATCATTGCCCGCACGCCGAAATACGTCTACGACGATTGCACGGTGCGACAGGCCGCCGATCACATGGTCAATCACGGTATCGGGCGCTTGCCCGTCGTATCGCGGGCGGCGCCGCATAAGGTATTGGGAATGATCACGCGCAGCGATGTGCTTTCGGTTTACCGACGCCGCGTTGAAGAAGCTCGGGCGGAAGCACCGACCATCCGCTTGCGCGTGCCGAGTTTGCGCCCGCGTCGACCACGCACGGCGGTTGCCAGTGTCGGTAACGACGAAAACTAATCCCGCGATCTACTGGAGTTGTCAAAGCGACATTCCGAAGCAGCGGAGTTTTGTCCGCTTGCGAGGCGCGTGTCGAAACGGAGCCGTCTCAGGAGGAACGTTCAAACGTTTTTGATCGGCTCTCTTGTTGCCATCAGGCTGGCGTTCATGTAGTCGCGGTTCAGCCGAGCGATGAAGTCGATGCCGATCCCCTTCGGACAAACGGCCTCGCACTCGCCATGGTTGGTGCAGCTTCCTAAGTCGAGATCATACATGGCGTCGACCATCCGCAGCGCCCGCTGGCGCCGTTCGGGCTGCCCCTGCGGCAACAGCCCGAAATGCGAGATTTTGGCCGCCGTAAAGAGCATGGCCGAGGCGTTGGGGCAGGCCGCCACGCAGGCCCCGCAACCGATGCAGGCCGCCGCGTCCATCGCCCGGTCGGCGGCTGCCTTCGAAACCAAGATCGAATTCGCCTCCGGCGCGCTGCCCGTGCGGGCGGAAATGAACCCGCCCGACTCGATGATCCGATCGAGCGCGCCGCGATCGACGACCAGGTCTTGCACGATCGGCAAGGCCCGCGCGCGGAACGGCTCCACGACCAATGTTGCGCCGTCGGAAAAATGCCGCAGGAAAAGCTGGCAGACGGTGGTCAGACGCTGGGGGCCCTGAGCCACGCCATCGATCATAAAGCCGCAACTGCCGCAGATGCCCTCGCGGCAATCGTGATCGAAGGCGATCGGCCGCTCGCCCCGCGCGATCAACCGTTCGTTGAGCACGTCGAGCACTTCCAGAAAAGACATGTCGGGGCTGACGTCGTCGACCGAGTAGCCCACCAGCGAGCCGGCTTCACTTGCCGAGGCTTGTCGCCAGATTTTCAGAGTCAGCTTCATTACTTGTAGCTCCGCTGCGTTGGCTTGACGTACTCAAAGGCCAGCGGTTCTTTGTGCAAAAGCGGCGGCCGGCCGATTTCGGTAAACTCCCACGCCGACACATGGCGGTAGCGCTCGTCGTCACGCAGGGCCTCGCCTTCAGGCGTCTGGTGCTCCTGGCGAAAATGCGCGCCGCACGATTCGTCGCGGTCCAACGCGTCGTGGCACATCAATTCGGCGAACTCCAGAAAATCGGCGACTCGTCCGGCGTGTTCCAGCGCCTGGTTGAAGTCCGCGCCGGCAGCCGGCACGTTGACGTTGTTCCAGAATTCCTCCCGCAGTTCCGGGATGCGGGCCAGTGCTGTTTGCAGCCCAGCCGAATTCCGCGACATGCCGCACTGGTTCCACAGCAACTCGCCCAGCTCGCGATGGAACGAATCGGCCGAGCGCCGGCCGGAGGCCGACAAAAGTCGGGCAATTCGCTCGACCGCTTCCTGCTCCGTCTGGCGAAAAGCACGATGGTCGGGCGAAAGGCGATCGGCGGGCGAAACGCGGGCCAGGTAATCGCCGATCGTATAAGGCAGAATAAAATAGCCGTCGGCCAGCCCCTGCATCAGGGCGCTGGCGCCAAGCCGGTTCGCCCCCTGGTCGGCAAAGTTGGCCTCACCGATCACAAACAGGCCCTCCAGATTGCTCATCAGGTTGTAATCGACCCACAGCCCGCCCATGGCGTAATGAATGGCCGGGTAAACCCGCATCGGTTGCCGATAGGGGTTTTCGCCGGTGATACGCTCGTACATCTCGAACAGGTTCCCGTATCGCTGGCGGACGACGTCCTCACCGAGCCGCGCCGTGGCGGCCGCGAAGTCGAGATAGACGCCGCGCCCGCCCGGCCCCACGCCGCGTCCCTCGTCGCAAACTTCCTTGGCGTTGCGCGAGGCAACGTCGCGCGGCACGAGATTGCCGAAGCTCGGGTATTTGCGCTCGAGAAAATAATCGCGCTCGCCCTCGGCTATCTCGCTCGGTGGGCGAGCATCGCCGGCTTGCTGGGGAACCCAGATGCGGCCGTCGTTGCGCAGCGACTCGCTCATCAACGTGAGCTTGCTCTGATGCTCGCCTGAGGCGGGAATGCAGGTGGGATGGATCTGCGTGAAACAAGGGTTCGCCAGCAGTGCGCCGCGGCGATAGGCCCGCCAGACCGCGGTGACGTTGCTCGCCTTGGCGTTGGTCGAGAGATAGTAAACGTTGCCGTAACCGCCTGTGCCGAGCACCACCGCGTCGGCCGCGTGCGATGCGATGACGCCGGTAAGCAGGTTGCGCGTCACGATGCCGCGGGCACGGCCATCGACGACCACCAGGTCGAGCATTTCGTGTCGCGGGTGCATCGTCACCTGCCGCAAGGCGATCTGCCGGGCCAGCGCGGCATAGCAGCCGAGCAAAAGCTGCTGCCCGGTCTGCCCACGGGCGTAAAAGGTGCGCGACACCTGCGCGCCGCCGAACGAACGGTTCGCCAGGTAGCCGCTATACTCGCGGGCGAACGGCACGCCCAACGCGACGCACTGATCGATGATCGCCATGCTCAACTCGGCCAGGCGATAGACGTTGGCCTCGCGACTGCGGAAATCGCCGCCTTTGACCGTGTCGTAGAACAGCCGGTAGACGCTGTCGCCGTCGCCCTGGTAGTTTTTGGCGGCGTTGATGCCGCCCTGGGCGGCGATGGAATGCGCTCGCCGCGGGCTGTCGTGGAAGCAGAAACAACTCACTTCATAGCCGAGCTGGGCCAACGTCGCAGCGGCCGATCCACCAGCCAGGCCCGTGCCGACCACGATCACTTTGTATTTGCGCTTGTTCGCCGGATTGATCAGCTTCATTTCGAAGCAGTGCTTCTGCCACTTTTGCTCGATCGGGCCGGAAGGGATTTTGGGATCAAGCTGCACTGGCGGAACTCCTCACTGCACGACGCCGGCCAGCACGGCCAGCGGAATCGAAATGTACCCGGCCGCGATCGCCACCGCGACGGCCGGCGCCAACCCTCGCCGCAGCCAGCGATAATGCGGACTGCTGAGTCCCAGCGAATGGAGCATGCTCCACGTGCCGTGATAGAGGTGCAAGCCCAGCAAGACCATGGCGGCCAGGTAGACGCCCGAAATCGCCGGCACTTGAAAGGCCAGCACGACGTTGCGGTAGACGTCGGTAGGGCTGTAGCCCGGCCCCGTGGCGAGGAACGTGAACATTGCCAAATGGTAAATCACGTAGAGCAAAACGAGCGGCCCGCTGATGACCATCGTTCGAGCCGCATAGTTCGTTTCGACGTCGCGTTTCACCGCATAGCGGACGGGCCTTGCCCGGCGATTGGTGACCACGATCTGCACCGAGGCGATCACGTGAACCACCAGCGCCGCGAGCAAACCGATTCTGGCCGGCCAAAGCACTTCGGGCATGCGCCGCAGCAACGCGGCGTAGTCGTTGAGCTTCTCCGCGCCGAGAAAGATTTGCAGGTTACCGGCGAGATGCGTGATGACGAAGATGAACAGCACCATGCCCGAGACCGCCATCACCAGCTTCTTGCCCACCGTGGTGCGATAGAAAGCGGCCAGCCGATTCGGGGCGTGGCGGCGCAATGGCCGCTTTTTCACTTCAGTCGCCGGGCTCATTTACAGCATGCTGGGCGTGGGATTGTGGTCGACCGCGGTGGGGTCGTCGTCGTTGAGCGGTTGCGGCGAGTGGCTCCATCCCTGGTAGCCCGCCAGCGAACTGCCCTGTTCGAATTTGCAAACGCCGCCCTGCTCGGACAACGTAGCCCAGCGCACGTAAGCCAGCAATTGCTGTTCGCCGTCAAACGTCGCCACGAGCTTACGCGGCACGTCGCGTTTCGATCCGTAAAGATAGTGCATGTCTCGTCCTCCTCGACCGCGGGTGTCTTCCCGACACATTGCGCATTGTATCAGGACGTAATAAGCCCGCGGTGGATGGCAATCGATTAAACGGGAAACTGCGAAAGGAAGCAGTTGTGAAAGCCGTCAACGGCGGGCGCGTGGTTTGTGCCCGGCCAGGAACTGCTTGAGGGCCAGCGCGCCACTATGCTCCTCGTCGTGGGCGGCGTAGACCAGCGTGACCTTCCCCTCGCGGTCCTTCCCTCGCAACTCGTGTACGGCGTCGCGATGGGAGCGCAATTCATCCCAATAGCGGCGGCGGAACTCCTCCCAGCGGTCGGGATCGTGTCCATACCACTTCCGCAACTCGGTGCTGGGCGCCACGTCTTTGAGCCACAAGTCGATTGCTGCCCGCGATTTGCTCACACCGCGCGGCCAAAGCCGCTCGACCAGCACGCGGCAGCCGTCATCGGGCGAGGCCGGATCATAAGCTCGTTTGAGCTGGAACATGATGTCACCTCAACAGGATCGCGACCAACACCGACGCATCCTCGATGCCCCGCAGCGCGTGCGTGGCGCCGCCGGCGAGATAAAGCATCTGGCCTTGCGCCAGTTCGTGTTCGGTGCCTTCGACGTCGAAAGCCAGACGGCCTTCCAGACATTGGACCGTGATTTCTCCCTCAACCCGGTGCGGCGGCAATTGTTTGCCGGCGGGAAGGACGATGCGGATCACCTCCAGCGTGTCGGTTTTCACCAACGTCTTGGTAAGGGTATCTTTCAAGGCGGCGCCCAACGGTCGCACGTCGATAACTTCCGCGGCAGCGGCGTGATGGATGGCCATGATGCAAAATTCCTTTCAAGCTGACTTTTCCAGTATCCACGAGCAAGTCGTGGTGCGAATGCCTTGCGGAGCAAGAACGGTGCCGCGGAATGCCCGCTTTGCTGAAACGTATCACGGATTCGGCAAGCCGATGCCGGCCCATGTTCGCGGCCCTCGCGTATCGTGCGGCACCGATACCCACACGGCGCCACCACAAGCCCCACAATAATGCAATTCCTTGTCGCTCGGACCGGCCAGAACTTCGGCGTAGGCGGGAGCACGAGACAAATCGCGGTGCCCGTGCATAAGACAATCCATGCGTTCGCGCAGGCGTGTACAGCGGTGTTTCACAACGAACCTCCAAAGCTATGCGACCAATTCCCTGACAGGCGACGAGTCAGTCATCGCGTAGGCGATGCAACCGCACCTCGCGTGCCAATCGCCGGAGGCCAGGACAGCCAAGCGGTTATACTTTACGTGGCCGAGAATGAGGCCTTGGCGGTACGGCGCCGCAGCCGGCCGGGCGTGTCAAATTCGCCCACGCGCGCGTTTCGGCGCACCAGAGTCGTGACACATTCGCACATCGATTCGGTGTTAAGACCAGCAGTTGAGCACACGAAGAGGCGATGTCCACAGTGGAAAGAATGAAATCGGAGGCGCGAAGCGGCTACGGAGCCGAAGGGCCTGCCGTTTGCAAGATTGAATTGCCTGAACGAAAGACCCTTGGCAGGAGTATAAACCAGATGGCACCCCCTGATGTTCATAGCACGTTACGGGAATGGCTCGCCTTTCGGCCGGGCCTGGCCCGAGTTTTCACGAAATACGGAGTCGATCTTTGCCGCGACGCCGAAACGTCGGTGACTGCGCTGTGCCGTGAAAGAAATCTCGATCCGCTGATCGTCAAGGCCCAACTCGATCGCTCGACCAGCGCGGCGCACCACGAGCTGGGCGCCGACTGGGCCACCGCGCCGCTGGCGGAATTATGCCAGCACCTGGAGGAGGTCCATCACGCCTTCTACCGGCGCGAGCTACCGCGTCTGGCCGCATTGCTGGAAAAAGTCGCGACGGCCTACGCCGCGAGCCATCCCCATACGCAAGACCTCGCGTCGGCGTTCCGAACGTTCCGGAAGCTTCTCGAATCGCACGTCGAACGCGAGGAGCGCGAGTTGTTTCCGGCGATTCGCGAATTGATGGAATCGAGGCCGCCCGCCGGGCCGCACGGTCTGGCCGGCCTGATAAACTCGCTTGAGCAAGATCACGACGCTCTCGACGCCGAGTTCTTGCGGATTCGCGAGTTGACGCACGGCTTCGTGGCCCCACCCGGCGTCTGTCAGACGTTTCAATCGCTGCTCGACGGCCTCTGGGACCTGGAAATGAACCTGCACCAGAACGTCTATGAGGAGAACCGCTTTCTGTTCCCGCGCGCCCTGCGGCATGAGGCGGCCCTGCGAACGGCCGAACATGCGAAAACGCCGGGCGGATGAGAGCGGTCCGCCATGCGAGGCCAATCTGCACCTCAACGTCCACGAAAAGGACGAGATCTTCTTTCCGAAGGCGATGTCGCAATAAAAGGATATTGACATCCAGTTATCCTTTGCTACCCTGAATGACATTGTCGATATACATATCCACTTTTGGCGGCGAACGGCCGAGAAACCGACAAGCAATCCGATCGAAGGTGGTGGCGTCATGCTGGTGAGATTGCTGACCGTCGTTTGCGTTGGGGGAATTCTTAGCGGCGTGTTCTGCGTCGCTTTGGCCCTGTGTGAGGACGCGACGGGCGATGCCAGTGGCACGCCCAGCGGCGACCCAACGCCCGCGCCGGCCGCGGACGATCATCGCGTGTCCGTCGCCGTGGCGCGGGAGCGTGCGGAATTGATGCACCGCATTTACGCGGCGACCTTGGACGTCATGCACGATCGCTCTATTTCCACAATAATCGTGCCGTGGTGCCGGCGCGGGCAATGGAAGACGTGTTCGCCGAGATGGAACGACAATCGAGGGTGGAAGCGAGGTGGATTTCGGTGAACACGCGTGCGATGAGTCTCGACCACGAGCCGCGCACGGAATTCGAGAAGGCCGCCGCCGAGAAACTTGGGTCGGGCCAAGACGAGTATGAGATCGTCGAGAACGGCTATTATCGCCGCGCCGGGGCCATCCCGCTCGGCGGCGGCTGCATCAGTTGCCACGCCGGCTTTTTCAAGACGCCCCCCAAGAGCCCGCGCTTCGCCGGCCTGATCATCAGCACTCCGCCCTCCGATGCCTGCAACACATTTCGGGCCATGCTCGACGGCCTGCGAGCACTCGAAGCCGAGACTCACCGACACGTCCACAAGGAGAATAGCATTCTGTTCCCCAGAGCGATCGAGCTCGAGCGGCGTGTCGGCTCAAACGCGAATTGACACTCCGTATGCCCTGGAACCGGAGGCCAGGTGCGTCCGCAGTGCGTCTTGGCATTCAATCGCCCGCTTTGACGCACCGCGTCAACGAAGTGAGAAGCATCACCGAAAAGTTGGTCGCCGCCATCGAGCAGCGTGGTAGTAAAAGTGTATTGACCGGTCAGCACGTGTGCCAGCTTGACCGATCGCGTTTCATCTGCCATCTTCGTGTCAGGTTCACTGGCTGGCGACGTGATTTGTTCGGCTGATTGCCAGAGCACCGTGAAATCAACGTGCGTGAGATGTAGTGCAATGACAAATGGTTCCCGTCGGCCAATGGTGATCTCGCCGCTGTGGCTGCAGGGGGTCATTCTCACTTTCGTGGCCGGTTTCGCCGTGCTGGGCTATCTGGCCTTGCGCGTCTATCAGGATCACGCCCCGGTTCCAGAGCGGGTGACTTCGCCAACAGGGCAAATCATCATCACCGGCGAAGATATTCTTCAGGGCCAGCAGGCTTTCCTGACCTACGGGCTGATGGAGTACGGCTCGATTTACGGCCACGGCGCCTATCTTGGACCTGACTTCACCGCCGACTATTTGCATCGTCAGGCCCTCGAAATGCAAAGCTTTTACGGCGGCGGGGCCGAATCGCAGCAAAGGGTGCAACGAGAACTCCAGGAAAACCGTTACGATCCCAAAACCGAAACGCTCGCCTGGACCGAAGGCCAAGCGCATGCTTTCGACTTCCTCCTCGAACATTACACGGAAGAAATACTGAACCGCCGCCGTAGCGGGGCGGGCATGGGGCCGGGCGCCATCCCGCACCCTGACGAGATACGCCGCATCGTCGCCTTTATCGCCTGGACCGCCTGGACCGCGTCCGCCCGGCGGCCCGACCAACCCTATTCCTACACCAACAACTGGCCGCCCGAACCGCTGGTCGGCAATCAGTTGACACAAGAAGCGGTGGTTTGGAGTACGCTGTCGATCATCGCTTTGTTGGGCGGAATCGGCCTGATGCTGACGATCTTCGGACGCAACTCGCACTTGTTGGGTTGGCACGCGCAGGAGGCGCAGCGCTTGCGTTTTTTGCCGCCCGGACAAGTGTCGCTGACGCCAGCGCAACGGTCTACCGCTTGGTATTTGCTGACGGTCGCCGCCCTCTTCTTCGTGCAGACCCTTCTCGGCGGTGCGACTGCCCATTACCACGCGGAGACGGGCAGCTTCTTCGGTGTGGACCTGCCGCGTTGGCTGCCCTATAACCTGACGCGGACCTGGCATTTGCAACTGGCCATTTTTTTCGTGTCAACCGCCTATCTTGCAGCGGGTATTTTTCTGGCACCGCTGATTGCCGGCCGCGAGCCGCGCGGACAGCGGTTCTTGTCCTTCCTGCTGTTGGCGGCACTGGTTGTCGTGGTGGTCGGAAGCATGGTCGGCGAAGCGGCCAGCTACAAGGGTTGGCTGCCGCATGACATCAAGCCGCTCGTCGGCGCGCAAGGCTGGGAATATCTCGACCTCGGCAGGTTGTGGCAAGTCATGTTGGTGGCCGGCTTGGTTCTCTGGTGCGTCATTCTCTATCGCGGCCTGCGCGGCAAGTTAGTCGGCGAGAGTCGCGGCAACTTGCCCTATCTGTTCTTCTACAGCGCGTTGACCATTCCGTTGTTTTATGCCGTTGGGCTTGTCAATCGGCCGCACACCAACTTTGCCATCGCCGATTTCTGGCGGTTCTGGGTGGTTCACCTCTGGGTGGAAGATTTTCTGGAACTGTTTACCACCATCATGGTCGCCTATGTCTTCGTCCTGCTGGGCGTGGTCTCGGAGCGAACAGCCACACGGGTCATTTACTTCGACGCCTTGCTGTACTCCGTGGGCGGCGTCGTCGGCACCATGCACCACCTTTACTTCAGCGGCACGCCCGCCGCACATATGGCGCTGGGGGCCTTCTTCTCCGCGGCGGAGGTGATTCCGCTGACCTTCCTGACCGTCGAAGCCTGGACCTTTCTGCAAATGGGAGCGCGGCAAGAGATCCTCGGAGGCGAGGCCGAGTTTCCACACCGCTGGGCCGTGCTATATCTGGCGGCGGTTGGCTTCTGGAACTTTCTGGGAGCGGGCGTATTCGGCTTCCTCATTAATCTTCCCATCGTCAGCTATTACGAGATCGGCACGCAGTTGACGGCCAATCACGGTCATGCCTCCATGATGGGGGTCTACGGCATGTTAGCGATTGCGCTGCTCGTCTTTTGCCTTCGCTACCTACTGCGACCGGACGAGTGGAGCGACCGGTGGATCGGCTTCTCATTCTGGGCGCTCAATCTGGGCCTGGCCTGGATGGTGTTCGCCAACCTCTTCCCCATTGGCGTGCTGCAGCTTGGCGACGCGGTGGCGAACGGTTACTGGCATGCGCGTTCCATCGAGTTCTTTAACGATCATGCGATGATTGAGTGGTTGCGGCTGCCCGGCGACGTGCTTTTCATCGCTGGGGTCGTTCCGCTGGTGTGTCTGACGGGTCGCGCCGCGCTGCACTCCTGCTCGCGGCCGAGCGGTCCGTCGGCGATTTCGCACACGGCGGTCGTTAGCCCGCTATTCACAGAGGTTTCGCCTGGCCCGGCCGTTTCGTGACGGCCGATTCGCAAGAGAGGTGTGGCGTGAACGCGATTCCCATGCTTCTGAGTCTGCCGGTTGAATTGGAAGTTTGGCTGGTGCTCGGTTACGTGGCGGTGGTGCTCGCCGGCGCGCGGCTGTCTGAGGCCCTGGCGCGGATGCACTTCGAGCGTGCCCGGCGGCATGCCGAGGCTGGCTTTGAATATGACGCCGGCGCCGATCATTATCGCTGTCCGCAGGGAGAGCGTCTCACGTTGCACTTGGTCGAGCGCGAGAGCCGCCAGGCCCTGTACCGCGCTCCGGCGTCGCGTTGCAACGGCTGCCTTTTGAAAGCATCCTGCACGCCGCACGACGAGGGGCGGCATCTCTATCGTCCGCTTGCAGCCTGGGCGGAGACCGACGTCGGCCGCTTCCACCGGCGAGTATCCATGCTGATGATCGGCGTGGCAGTCATGTTCTCCCTGTTTGCGTTGGCGCGATGGCTCGGGCAGCCAGGTACCGGCCTGCTGTTGGCCGCACTGACGCTCAGCTTGGCCTCGGTGGCGAGCGATCTGCGCACGGCCTGGGCCTGCACCGACGATGCCATTGGTTCGCGCGGTGTCGAGAGCTCGCCGATAGAATGATCTGCTGAGATCGAGGCCAATTGGATCTCTGTGAACACTCGGGCTATGAGCTTAAGCCACAAGCCGAAAAGCGATTTCGAGAAGGCCGCTGCCAAAGAAACCGCCGACGGCAACGAAGAATATGAGCTTGTTGAAGACGGCTATTACCGCCGCGCCGGCGCTATTCCGCTGACCTCGGGATGTGTGAATTGCCATGCCGGCTTTTTCAAAGCGCCACCGAAGTCGCCGCGTTTCGCCGGCCTGATCATCAGCATGCCCGTCATCGAGGAGTGAACGTTTGCATCCTTTGTCACCAGCTTTAGAGATCGTGCTGCTTTCTGGTAAAATGCACAAGCCCTGGCCGCCGAACAAGCTTGCACAGTCCCGCCCCGGAGTTTTGTTCCGCGGACCGTGGCTCTCCGTCCCGGACGACGGAGTTTAGCCGCGGGTGCCAACCCACGGTTCACGGGTCGCTCAATGGTCGTAAGCCGCGTAGCGGCGGCGGAGAATAGGGCCGACTACTCCGCCGCCGCTACGCGGCTTTCGCTCACACTGCGACATCTTCCCGTGGGTTGGCACCCACGGCTAAACTCCGTGGCCGCTCCGCGGCCGGGATCTGAGCACGGCCAGCGCGCTCGCGCACCAAGCCACTGCCGTTCCCGCAAAACCCGCGAAAGACGCGGTGCAAACAAGTCTACCTTTCGAGACGTTGGCGTTCAACCTCTTTCGACGATCGACAATCAGGCCAGCAGCGGGTCGATCTTGTCGGGGTCGATGTCAAGCTCTCTGATCACTGAAGGCAACCGTTGTTTCTCGAACTGCCCGCGCGCGGCAAGCTGCGTCAATGCGGCCAGTGTAACGCACTCGGCATCGACCTCGAAATGCCGGCGGAGCCGCTCGCGTGTGTCGCTACGGCCGAGGCCGTCGGTGCCCAACGCGAAAAGGCCGCGCGGCACCCAGGGCCCAATCTGCTCGGCCACCGCGCGGACAAAATCGGTGGCGGCGAGGTACGGTCCTTCGTGGCCGGCCAAGGTTTGCTCGAGGTAGGAAGTGCGCGGCGGTTCGTCGGGATGGAACAGGTTCCAATGCGCCGCTGCTTGCGCTTCGCGCCGCAGTTGGGTGTAACTGGTGACGCTCCACACGTGGCTCGACACCTGATAGCGATCGGCCAGAAGCTGTTGCGCGCGCAGCACCTCGCGGAGAATCGCCCCCGATCCGAACAATTGGACCTTGGGGCGATCGTGTCCGGCCTCGAGCAAGGTCAGCGGGTAGATGCCCCGCACGATGCCTTCCTGCGCGCCGTCGGGCATGGCCGGCATTTGATAGTTCTCGTTGTGCAATGTGATGTAGTAGATCGCCGTTTCGTTTTCCTCGAACATCCGACGCATGCCGTCCATCACGATCACCGAAGTCTCGTAGGCATAGGCCGGATCGTACGGACGGATGGTCGGGTAGGCCATGGCCAGCAGGTGGCTGTGCCCGTCTTCGTGCTGCAGGCCTTCTCCCATCAGCGTGGTGCGGCCCGCAGTGGCGCCGACGAGAAACCCTTTGGCCCGCATATCGGCCGCCGCCCAAATCAAGTCGCCGACCCGCTGGAAGCCAAACATCGAGTAGAAGATGAAGAAAGGCATCATGTTGACGCCGTGCGTCGCGTAAGCGGTGCCCGCGGCGATGAAACTGCTCATCGCCCCGGCCTCGGTCAGTCCCTCTTCAAGGATCTGACCGTCGATGGCTTCGCGGTAGTAGAGGAACTGCTCGGAATCGACCGGCTCGTACAACTGCCCGACGTGCGAGTAAATGCCGAACTGGCGGAAGAGGCCGTCCATTCCAAACGTGCGAGATTCGTCGGGGATGATCGGCACGATATAGCGGCCGACTTCCTTGTGCTTCAAGAGATGCCCTAAATGCCGCGTGAAAGCCATGGTCGTCGAGACTTCGCGGTCGCCGCTGCTGGCGAGCGAGTCGGGGAATTCTTCGATCCGCGGCGTCTTGGTTGACACCGGCCTGGTGCTCCGCGTCGGCACATATCCGCCCAGTTCTTGTCGTCGCTGGCGGAGGTACTGCATTTCGGGGCTGTCATCCGGCGGCCGGTAGAAGGGCGCCTTCGAGACCGCTTCGTCGGAGATGGGGATGCCGAACCGGCTACGGAACTCGCGATACTCCTGCTCGTTGAGCTGCTTCTGCTGGTGGGTGACGTTGCGGCCTTCGCCCGCTTCGCCCAACCCATATCCCTTGATCGTGTGGGCCAGAATCACCGTGGGCTGGCCGATGGTCTCGACGGCTGCCTTGTAAGCTGCGTAGACTTTGGCCGGGTCGTGCCCGCCGCGCAGCAGGCCGTGAAGCTCGTCGTCAGACAGGTGAGCGGCCAGCTCGAGCAGTTCGGGGTGCCTGCCGAAAAAGTGCTCTCGCATGTAGCTGCCCGGCGCCACGCTGTACTTCTGGAATTCGCCGTCGACGACTTCGCCCATGCGGCGCATGAGCAGGCCCGATTGGTCGCGGGCCAGCAAGGCGTCCCAGTCGCCGCCCCAGATCACTTTGATGACGTTCCAGCCCGCTCCGCGGAAAATGCCTTCCAATTCTTGAATGATCTTCCCGTTGCCGCGCACCGGGCCGTCGAGCCGCTGCAAGTTGCAATTCACGACAAAGATCAAATCGTCGAGCTGCTCGCGGGCCGCCAGTGTGATTTCACCGAGCGTTTCGGGTTCGTCGCACTCGCCGTCGCCCACGAAGGCCCACACTTTACGGCCGCTCGTGTCGAGAATGCCGCGGTCCGTCAGGTATCGGTTAAAGCGGGCCTGATAGATGGCCATGATCGGCCCCAAACCCATTGAAACGGTCGAAAACTCCCAAAAGTCGGGCATCAGCCAGGGATGCGGATAACTCGACAGGCCGCCCTCCGGCGCGAGCTCTTGACGAAAGTTCGTCATCTGCCGCTCCGTCAGCCGCCCCTCGAGGAACGCTCTGGCATAGACGCCGGGCGAGGCATGGCCCTGGAAATAAACGAGATCGCCGGAGTAACCGTCGCCCTTTCCGCGGAAGAAGTGGTTCAACCCGACCTCGAACAACGTGGCGGTCGAGGCGTAGGTCGAGATGTGTCCGCCGATGCCGTGATGTTCGTGATTGGCCCGCGAGACCATGGCCATCGCATTCCAGCGGAGGATGCTCTCGATGCGGTGTTCGATCCAGCGGTTGCCCGGATAGGGCGGCTGCCGGTCAGGCGGAATCGTGTTGATGTAAGGCGTGTTGAGGGGGCCGTGCGTCGCCAGCCCCTTGCGGGCGAGCACCTGGTTGAGCATGGAAACGAGCCAACGCGCGCGCTCGGGACCTTCCGCGTCGAGAATATATCGCAACGATGCCAACCATTCGGCCGTTTCAGCCGGGTCGGCATCGCCGCTATCCGGAAGTATCGCGGTTTGTTCGAGCTGAGCCATGGTGACTGCCACCTGTCTACCTTGACCGGCCTTTTTTGCGCGGCGGAGACCGCTTGGCCGGAGAGCGAAGTTTCTTCAGTGCCGAGCCTTTATGCATGGCGACGTGATCGGTCTTGTCGCTCTTGATCAGGTACTGCGGCTCGTCTTTCGACGCATGCCTGATATAGCCCTTGAACTCGGTCTCGGAAGTAATCTTCTTGAGGATCGTCCCTCGCACGCGGCCTGCTTCCGAATTCCACGCGACGTGGTCGCCGACTTTGAAGTTGTGTGCCATTGGTATCCGTCTCCTTCTTGTCGCGGGCTGTAGGGTGGGCCGGCGCTCGCAAGCTCGCTTGTCCCACCCTACGCACTCACGTGCTCGCTGACGCCGCAACGTCGGACGGCTCCGACAGGTGCCCGGCTTCGTCCAGCCCCTCCAGCAGCATGTGGAAATAAGCTAATCCCGCGTAGGGCCGCCAGCGTCGCAATCGGCGCGCCACGGCGGGGTAATCGAGTTTCTGTCGTAGCCTGAGCATGCGCTGGAGTCGGTTGCGGGCACCGACGTCGTCGCCTGGAAAAACATGCGTTCGTCCGAGGCCCCGCAGCAGCGCGTATTCAGCGCTCCAGCGGCCGATGCCACGATGCGCTTGCAGTCGCTCGATCGCCGCATCGTCCTCTTCGTCAGCCAATGCTTCCAAGTCGGATTCGCCCGATGCGATCGATCGCGCCAATTCAATCATCGCCCGGCCTTTCTGGCGGCTGAAACCGAGCCGGCGGAAGTCGTCCGGGCGCCGGTCAACGAGATCCTCCGGACGCGGGAAGGCAAAAGTCGAACCACCGTCGATCGAAAGCGCGTAATGGGCGGCGACCTTGTTGAGAAGTTGGATGCCCAAGCTCAGCGTTACCTGTTGACAGGCGATGGCGTTCACCAGCGCCTCGAACAACGTGAGAAACCGCGGCGGCTTCATGCCGCGAAACCTTGTCGCCAATCGATCGAGCCGGGGGTCGGATTTGGCAAAACGGTAAAACTCGGACAGGTCGGTCCGCAGGCCGAGCAATCGTTCGAGCGCGGCGGTCACGGCGGATTTCGTCGAGTCGTTTGCAGCGGCGCCGCTCACCTGCACCTCGATCCTGGGCCGTTGCGGAGGCCGAACCTGCCGCACCGCCACAACCACCGCTTTATCCGCCAGCGTCAACACCCGCCGATACGTTTCGCCGTCCCACCGGTCGACGGCGTTTTCTTTTCTCCGCCGCAACGCCCAGACGGTGAAATCGAGCCGAAACGGCGGCACGGGCGTGAGGTCGAAGCGGTACGATTTCACTTACAATGCCGCCTTACAACATGCTGGGCGCACCTGAAATCAAGGCGCCGTGGGCGGGACATCGGCCGGCTCACTGCCGCCGGTTCCGGTGGCTCCGCTGCCAATGCCGCCTGTTGCGGTATTCGTGTGTGGCTGCTCTTCAATATATCCACCGTTACGGGGCGAATCGGAACAACCGCTTCCGCAGAGAGCAATAACGATGCAGGCCGTTGCAAAGCGCTTCATGAGATCTCCTCTTGGCATGTCAGCGTTTTCAAAAGGATGGCTGGTGCGAACGTCCCTCGTTGCAACTGCGATGCCGTGCGCTAGTTCGTCTCGCGGATTCGGCGAGCCAGCGGCTGACCAGGTTCAGCCCGCGCGTCGTGCGGCACCGAAATCCAGACCGGGCCACCGCAAGCACCCAGAAGTCACGGCGATGATCGGCGGCAATCTCGTGCTCCTAACGGCGAGGGGGGGTGTGTCAGATCCGCCCAGCGCGCATTTGTCGCGCCGCACAACCGAGCGCACCGCGCATCTTGGCCACGCCTCTTTACGCTTCGGACCCGGCTTTTCCACGCTCGAAAAGATGAAAATCGGGCCGAAAAGCAAATTAGATGGCCGGTGGGTCTATATTTTGCAAGACGGCGTATGCGAGCGGCAGAAAAAGACAGGCAATCATGAACTCGTGGAACAACGGTAATCCGGAAGATCTCGAACGACGGGAAGGCTTATCAGCACAGCCAGATCTCGAGATCATTGCCCGCCGGGCCTACCAAATCTGGCAAAGTCATGATTGTCCCGAAGGGACAGCCACTGACGATTGGCGGCAGGCCGAGGCCGAGATATGGCGGGCCGCTTCGTCCTGCAGCGGCAGGCGTGACCAGCCCCACCGTCCGCGGCCAGCGCTGTGGGATGCGATGATCGACGAGGCGTCAGAAGAATCGTTTCCGGCGAGCGATCCACCAGCCTCGACGTGTTGCACCATTACCTGACATCCACGCCGAAGGATTGCCATGCCGACTCAAAAGAAGATTTTGTTCGCGACGGATTATTCGGAATCGACCGGTCACGTCTTGACCTATGCGGCGTCGCTGGCGCGCGACATGGGCGCCAAGCTCGTGGTAGCTCATGTCTCCCAGCTCGAGCAATACCCCGTTGGAGAGCTATTCGATGAAGAACCGCAAACTTCCGACGAGGAATTGGCAAAGTTGCGGGCCGTTGTACCGCCCGATCCTCGCATTGCATGCGAGCACCGTTTGCTCCACGGTGAGCCGGCTGAAGAGATCGTCAAATTGGCAGATCAAGAGCGCGTCGATGCCATCATCGTCGGCACGCATTACCGCTCGCGCCTTGCCAGCTTGCTGGGCGGAAGCGTCGCGGAAACGCTGCTTCGTACGGCTCACTGCCCGGTCATTGCCTACCGCCCGCCTCGACTTTCACCAGCGATCGACAACCGCGATGCAGTCGGCGATGCGACGGCGAGCAATGGCGGCCGGCCAGTTCCCCCCGATGGCGGACAGGGGGCCCAGGCGGTGACGGACGTCGATCTGCAAAGGACGGTGAAAGAATGGGCGACGCGATCTCAGCTTTACCATGTCTTCAACAAGCACGGCATCGACGTTTTATGGGACGGCCACAGACGGCTGGCCGACGTGTGCCGAGAGAAGGGGCTCAATCCACGGCATATCGCC
>DATLUO010000203.1 GCA_035533075.1 Pirellulales bacterium
GCCACCGTTGACGTTTTTCGCGCTTGCAAAAAACGACCGCTTGCGGTGCGGAGATGGGGGGCCGTCAATTGCTTAACTACTGCCTCTTGACCAAGCTAGAAAAGGGTGGGAGCGAGCGAGCTTGCGAGCGCCGGCCCACCAACCAAAGGCGTCAGGCGCCAGGTTTCAGGCGTCAGGGCCACTTGCCTGACGCTTGGCTCCTGAACACGGTGGGCCGGCGCTCGCAAGCTCGCTAGTCCCACCCTACACTCCTCTAGCCGATCCATCGACGACTGGCAGAGCACTACTCTTTCTGCGGATCTTCTTTCTGCGGAGGACCGCCGGGCAGCTTGTGCTCCTTGATCAACTCGCCGAACGTCTTGCCGTCGGGCGACTTTTCCTCTTCCACCTTGCCCAAGGCTTCGGCGATCTTGGCTTTCTGTTTTTCGTTCTTCATGACGACCTTGCTCAAGGCAATGCCGTAGGAGTTGCGGTTCTTCTTGCTCTTGCCAACGTGGCAAATGAAGCACTTCGTCTCCTCAATCAGGTTGGCGTAAGCCTCGTCGCCCGCACCATATTTCTCCTTGAACTCCTTCAAGTACGGTGCCCGTGCGCCGGCCTGCCTCGATAGCAACCCGCACGCCAGCCCGGCGAACAACACAATCAAAATGACCCTTCTCATGCAGAGATTCTCCCAGGAGTTTCAGTAATGGTTCCCCGCGCTGCCGCGGCTGCCACGGGTTCCAATAAAACCTGCGCCATCGGCACTGTCAAGACTACGGCGTACGGGGAAGCAGGTTCAAATCGACTCCGGCCGCCGCTGGATCGTCATCCGCGTCGCCGTCACTCTCGGCCTCGGCGGCGAAATCGGCCGGGATTGCGGTGTCCAGCGGGCGGCGCGACGCCAGGATCTGCCGGTCGAGCGGCCCGGCGCGGGTCCGCTGCTTTTCGTCGGGCCAAAGTTCCGTCCACTCGTCGTACGTTTTCAGCTCGCGGGCCGAGGCGGAACCTCGCGGGCCGATTTTCCAAAACGTGCGGAAACCACTGTAGACCGTGCTCACGGCCTCCCAATGAAACAGCGCCTGCAAATCGGCGGCGCCGGCATCGCTGACGTGTTCCACCAAAGCCGCCTCCGGCGCGTCGGAAATCACGACGGTCTCGTCCAGCCGCATCTCGACTTCGGGCATGGTGGGCGCGGCCTCGCTGGCCGCGATGCGACACAGCCCTTTGCGCACCAGGGCCGTCACACGATTGAGTGCCACGCGCACCCGCACGCCCTCCTGCGGCATCGAACCGCCCTCGCCCGCCACGAACAGCCGCTCGCTGATCGCCACCAGTCCGTTGACACAGGAAAAATCGACGGGCTTCAGGTCGCGGTCGACCAGCAAGTCGGCCTCGCCGCGGACCAGGCAGTTGTTGAGCACGACCTGGGCCGGCGGCAACGGGAGCATGGCCTTGGGCATCATAACCATCGGCTCGGCCCCGCCACCGCCGCCCATCGTGATGAACGCCACTTTGTCGTGATATGCGTCGCCGGAAGGCGTCGCGTTGCGAACGGTCAGCAGGCATTGTTCCAGCCGCAGGGCGTCGGCCTGATCGAGCGTGAACAGCGACCAGTTCTCCGACGGCGCGGCTTCCGAGAGGTCCAGCTCGATGGCGACTCCCGTCAGCTTCAGGCTTCCGCCCGATACGCCGAACATGCTGCGGTCGGTGGCAATCGGGTTCGTGTCGCCGGGTCGAAAGAGCACCACGGGACGCCGCGCGGCTCCCGCGCGAATCTCGATTCGCTGGTTGTGCAGCAGCAGGGGAAACTCGCGTCGAGCGCCGTCGTAACGCAGCTCGATCACGTCGTTGTTTTTCGCCGCCGCACATGCCTCTGCCAGGCTGCCGTAGTGACGCGGTCCTTTCAGACCGTCGCCCACCACGAGAAGCCCGTCGGGCAACGGCTCCGCTGGCGCGGCCTCGTCGATCTTGGCGGGCGACGGCACGGTGGTCTGCTGCGCCGTCGTCGCGTCGGACTTGTCTGCGACAACCGCGGACGGCGGAACCGGCTCCGGGCGGACCGGCGATAACTTGGCATCGGAAACCGACGTGCCACCCGGCATCGGCGGAGCAGATGCCGTGCGTTGATCGTTCGACCGTTCTTCGACGGCGGCGGCGGTCATCGGTTGCTCGACCGAGGGATCTGTCCTACCGAGGCGGCGAGATTGGCCAGCGGACGACGACGCGCGAGCGTCCCGGACATCGAGATCCTCTTTGTCGTCTTCATCGACGGCCTTTGAGCTGGCCGCGGCGCTTTGCCGCGAGCGAATCAGGTCCGCGACCGCGGCCGCGTCGCCGGGCGAGTCGAGTCCGGGGAGGGGATGTCCGGCCAGGATCACTGCCGCGAACAAGAGCGAGACCGGAATGATCCACGGCAGGTGGCGTGTCAGCGACGCAGAGAAGGCGCGGGTCTCGCTGGGAATCACCCAGTCGGGCCGCTCGGTCCCGCGGAGCGGGCAGCCGATCTGGTCGGCCAGAAGCAGCAGATCGGCCACCAAATCGCTGGGAGCCTGATAGCGGCGCAAGGGATCTTTGGCCAACATTTTGCCCACCAAGGCCGACACGCCCGCCGGCAGCGAGGGGTCGAATTCACGCGGGTCGGGCGGAGCGTCGCTGTTGTGCTGCAAGAGTTTTTGCAGCACGGTGCCGTCGGGAAACGGCGGCCGGCCCGTCAGCATGTAGTACAGCGTACAGCCCAGCGAATAGATGTCGCTGCGCACGTCGGCGCTGCGCGGGTCGCGGGCCTGCTCCGGCGAGATGTAATCGAACGTGCCCAGGGTGACGCCGCTGGCCGTCAAGTCTTGTCCGTCGGGCTGCACCTGGTGCAAGCGCGCCAAGCCCATATCGACCAGCTTGGCACGGCTGCCGCCGGTAATGATGATGTTCGAGGGCTTGATGTCGCGATGCACCACCTCGCGGCTGGAGGCATGGGCCAAGGCGTAGGCGATTTGCAGCGTGTAACTCAGGGCCTCCGGCAAGGGCAGCGTCTGCTTCTGCTCGACCAGATCCCGCAGGTTCACCCCCTCGATGAACTCGAAGACGATATAGTTCAGACCGCGGTCTTCGCCGACGTAGTACACGCGGGCGATGTTTTCGTGATCGAGCCGGGCGGCCGACTGGGCCTCGTTCTGAAAGCGGCGGCGGGTGTCTTCCTCGGCGCCCTGGTCGCGCGAAAGCACCTTGAGAGCCACCTCGCGATTGAGCATCGTGTCGAGCGCCTTGAAGACGGCGCCCATGCCGCCGCCGCCGACGTAATGCAAAAGCTGGAAGTGGTTCAAACGCTCGCCGGCGAGTTGCTTGGCCAGCTCGTGAGGTCCCGTCGGCCGCGGAACGCCGCTGCCGTTGGCCGGAGGACGCTGCGTAATCACGGTGGCTTGATCGGGGTCGCAGGCCAAGTCGCCCGGCAGCGTGGCGCCGCTCCGGTCGACACCGTCGCCGGCTGCCGCCGCCAAGGGAATTCGCTGACTGGAACTTGCGCTGTTCATCCGATTCGCCGGTTAAGCTATTTTTGCGCCCCCTCCGCGGCTTCGCCCCCCGGACCTGGTCGCCGCGGTTGATGTGAACGCTCCGCGACCGGCCGACATGCCCCCAGACGAACGTCTGTTGGTGAAAATGGATGTGGCTGCCGCCGCCGACAACCCCACTTATCGTATTTGCCGCCTTGAATGAGGTCAACCGCGCGGCGGCGGATGTCCTACCAAGTGCTCTGTCAGTCGTTCCTTCGATGAATCCGAAGCGGCCGCGGTGGCTGGGGCAGAGCTTGGCCAGGACGGGCCTGGTTTGAGGACACGCTCTGCGGCCAAGCTCTGCCCCGGTTTGACGCACCGGGCATCGCTTGGCCGCAGAGCGTGTCCTGGAGGTCGCGTCGGTAGCGGCCAAGCTCTGCCCAGCCAGCGCCGCCACCGCCTGCCATCCATCAATCGACGACTGACAGCGCGATTGGCCGTCACCCTTGCCGTAAACGACACTAGGAGTGCCATCGTCGCGGTTTGCCCCGGTAAAGCCGCTCTTTTCGCGCAACGTCCACACGGGACACTTTGGCGAAAGCAAAAAGAGGCGTCTGCCTGCTTTTTGTGCATCCGGCCTCTGCGCGACGAACGGGCAGGGCTGCCAAGAAAATAGGCAGGTCAGTGCTATCGCCGTAAGTGCCAGCAGTGTAATGCTATCGGTCGCGCGCTTGACTCGAGCGAAGAATTAGGCCGACCTGCTAGCTGATTTTCAGCGGGACCAAATTCAAACCCAAGCGAAGGGAGTCGACCATGGCTCGAAGAGGCCGAGCGTCAATGGAGGAAAAAGCGGCGGAAGTTTATCAGGCGGCCGAAGAGATCCTTGCCTCCAAGCCCGACTGGATCGCCTTCTTCAAGAAGGTGCTGGGAATGGAAGGCGTCATATGGAAGGTATTCCCCCACAAGGAACAACGGGCAGCATTCGAGAGGACGGATGAATATGCGGCCATTCAGCAGATGATCGCCATGCTGCGGAAGATGGAAGACGACGAAGACCGTCCGAAGGAACTGACGAAGGTGATTACGGTCCGGCTGCCGGAATGCCTGCACATCGCTCTGCGCGCCGAGGCGACGGGCATGGAGACGAGCGTCAACAAGCTTTGCATATCGAAGCTCCTGCAAGTCATCGACGACGATCTCGTGCCCCAGGATAAAGTCGGGATGTTGCGCGGCGGCGCGGCGGCCAAGGCGGCGGTGAACGGCCGACCGATGCGTGCTCGGCCACGGATTCGCATCGAGTCGGAGGCGAGGCCGGAGTGACGATCGGCGGGCCTTTAACCAGGCGACTTTGCCGGGCGGCTGAGCGACTGGGCGGCGTGCGAATGGTGTACGCCGTCGGCGGCGGCTATAATCGCTGAAGAGAAGACAATGCCGCTGCGCGACCATTTTCACCCGCCGATATCCAAACGCTCTTCGTGGGAAGGCTTCCACGGCGGATGGCCGATGCGAATCGTCGAAGAGCTAGCGCCCAGACTGCCGGACGGCTTCGTCGCGGAACCGCGCGTCCATCTGGGAAGCTATTATGAAATCGACGTGACTGCCTTTGAGCAAGATGGCGAGCGTGGCGGCTTTGATTCCGCGCCGATTGCGAGTGGCAGCGTCGCAACTTCAATCGAAGCCTGCCCGGCGCCGACGCTCACGATCGATGCCGACTTCCCCGAACAATATGCCTACGAAGTCCTGATCTTCGACGTCCAGCGCGAGCGCCGCCTGGTGGCGGCTGTCGAGATCGTCAGCCCGGCGAATAAAGACCGGCCCGAGAGTCGGCAGTTGTTTGTCGCCAAATGTTTCAATTTGCTGCGCCAAGACGTGTGCGTGTCGATCGTCGATCCGATCACGATCCGCCAATTCAATTTGTACTCGGAGCTACTGGCACTACTCGGGCACTCAGACCTGGGCACCAATCATCCTCCCTCGATCTACGCAGCAACATGCCGAAAAAGAGCGGGAACCTGGCAGGCAAAGGTCGATAGCTGGTTCCAGCCTCTGGCGATCGGGGAGCCGCTTCCGTCGCTTCCCGTGTGGTTGTCTGAAACACAGTTCGTGTCTCTCGACCTGGAGGCGAGCTATGAGGAGACCTGCAGGGTATTGCGGATCCGCTGAATTCACTCACCGTCGAGATCTCCACTCGATGATGAAGGCGAAGCCGAGAAATCCAAAAAATCCAAAGAAGCCGGAGAAGCCAAACAGCCGGTGGCAGCCGGGAATAAACCCCAAGGCGCCAAGGAAACCGAGGAAGCCGAGAGCGGCCAGCCGGGCGAGCTTCGAAGCGAGTTTTGACTCGAAGCCGCCAATACCCGTAAGGTCACGATTCGGTCGCACGATAACCCTCCTTCGTTGATAGTGCTGCTGCGAAGCCGACGGCAAGTAGCCACGCCGTCATTTTCTTACCGGCTCCAGGCTGTCGATCAACTCGTGCAGCTCTTCGTCGCCGAGCCGGCCGTTGATCGCCAAAGCCGGGTGCGTGCCGTCGGGCGTCGTCAGCAGGTAACCGGTGCGGTCCTTCGCGGGCGGGTCGCGCAGCACGGCACGGGCGCTTTGCAGCAGGATTTCGGCGGCCTGCTCGTCGTGTGCGCCGGAGTAGACCTTCACGCCGCCAGGCGACGTGTAGACCAGCTTGCCCGCCGCGACCAGCGGACCGAGTTTCTCGTTGAACGTGTGGGCCTGCACGAACACCACGTGCCGGCCGTCCTGGGCACGATACGTCGCGGCGAACATTCGGTGCGGCGGACTGACAATATCGAGGATGTCCATGATCTGCCGCTCCTTGGCCCAACTTGGGGCGTGGCTGAATACGTAGACCGGGAAGTCGGCGCGCTCGGCCATTTGTTCGACGGTGACGTTGGGCTTGACCAGGTCGGCCAGCACGCCGAGCCCCGCTGGCGTTGGGCCCTGTTTGGCGGCGGACTTCAGCTTGGCCAGGTCCCAGCCGGCCGACGGCTCGCCCGTCTCGTCCGACTTCGCTCGCCGCACGACGAGCAGCGACTCCTTTCGAACGACGAACTCGAACGATTCGATCGTGTGATCGTCGTCGCGGATGACGACGCGATAGAAAGCGTCAACTTGCTTGTCGGCCTGGCCAATGGGGCCAAAGCCCAGCTTGACGACGCGGGCAGACGAGCCGTCGCCGAGTGTCGTGCGGCCGGCGTCGCTGACCAGGTCGCGGCGATCTTTCCGATCGAGCACACTCGTCAGCCCGGCCGCAATCCCCAGGAATTCAGCCGGGCTTTTGGGCGGCCGAAACTCGTCGCTGACGGCGGCGCGTTCGACGCGAAGTCCGCCTTGGTCGTCGGTCGAAAGCGTGTAGATCGCCTGCCCGTCGAACGAATGGGCGAACAGCGGCCGGCCATCGACCGTCAATACACGGGCAAAACGGCCGGTCGGCGGATCGTACCAGGCGGCATCGCGGACGGTGTAGCTTTCGCCCGGCTTGGCCGCCAGCTTGAGTTGACTAGACTGCGGTTTGCCGTCCGGTCCAAGCGACACAAGCGGAATCCACCGAATGGCGGCCAGCTCGGCGTCGGAGACCGGCTTGACGACGATTTCGTTGACCAACTGGACGAGGTGGTCATCGGCGAAGAAGCGGGCCTCAGCCGCCGCCGCTTGCGACAGCAGGCTGAACGCAGCCAGTCCGGGGCCCGGCGACTGCGTATGGCGCGACAGGCTGACGGCGAGCAGGACCACTGCCGCCGCCGCGAGGACCAGCGCCGCGCGGACGCCAACCCGACGCGCAAGCGAGGACAGGTCTCCCGGCGCGCCGGGACTCCTCGCTGGCGCTTCGGGTTTGTAGGGGCCGACGAATAGTCCGGGCCCGGCTGGCTTCTTGGGCAACGCTTCGGCTTCGGGAAACGCGCTCACGACGCGTTGCTTCAGGCCCGCAGAGGCCCGGACGCGGTGCGATGGTGCGATCGCTTCCAGCACATCCCGGGCCCGTGCCTGCTGCCAGGCGCAGGATGGGCATTGGGCGGAATGTTCGGACGCTTCGGGGCGATCGAGCACTTCGGGACCTTCGATCAGCAATTCGTCGAGAACCTGGTTGAATTCGCGGCAGTTCATGGCATCACTCTCGTTTCTCGCCGATCGCGCCGCGCAGCTTGGCAAAGGCATATCGCAGACGCGAGCAAACGGTGTTAATGGAGCACTCGGTAAGTTCGGCAATCTCGTTGAGACTCAACTCGTCGAAAACCCGCAGTCGGACCACCTCGGCCTGTTCGGCGGGCAATTGCCGCAACAGCGATTCGATGCGGCGCAGCTCTTCGGTCGCTTGGGCCATTTCAGGCGGACCCTTTGCGGCGCTGAGCAACTCGTCGACGTCGACTCCTTCGCAAAACAGCGCCGCCCGGTTGCGGCGGCGCAGGAAGTCGATGCAGGCGTTGCCGACGGCGCGATACAGATACGGACCGATCGCTGAGACGGGACGCGTCCGCGTACCGTCGAACGCCCTGGCAAAAACCTCTTGCACGATGTCTTCAGCGTCGTGCAGACTGCCGGTCTGGCGAAAGGCATGTCGGACCAGGCGGTCGGCGTAGGTTTCGACGAGTTCTGCGAACTCGGAGCGCGACCGCGGCCAGGCACTGCCTGTATCGCTCGACGTTGCTGGCGGTTTCATGGGCAAGACCGGTCCGTAGCTCGGCGGACGTGGCGAAATCGTGGGCAAGGGCGGTTGCATGTTCGGCCTCCTATCCGTTAAGACGAATTGGGCGACGTTTTTCGTCTAAGTGTAAACCACCGTGTCACCTGCTTGCGAACCAACTGCCGGCGAATCATCGAAGTTGAGGTGGGTGTGCGACGTCGATGGGCGGCTTCGCGTTCGCTGGGGCCGCGTCGCGGCATTCATGGCGGCGGTGTTCGCGATCAATCTGTTGGGCGCGGCGGCCGTGAACCAGTTCACCGAGATGCCCATCAACGCCTTCGGCTTATTCGCGCCGTTCTGCGGGGTCGCCGCCTTCCTGGTGCTGGCGGTCGAGCTCGAACGTCAACGGCTGCGAAGCGGCCAGTGGCGGTTTCGATTTAGCCTCGGCGCGATTTTGTGGTGGACGGCAATTGCGTCCGCGTTCTTTGCGCTGGCGATGAGCGGCTTTCGAGAAAACCAGCGCGGGTTTGCTGTAAATCAGCAGCTCAGGACCGAGTTGGAGGCGGTCGTCAACGGCGGCACCATCACGATCAGCATGCCTTGCGGCCGCAACATCACTTGCGAGGTGACTCGGGCCAGCTTCTCCGACGACGACCTGGCCAGAATCATCGATCTGGCATCGCAAGGCGGCACGCGCCCTTGCGAGTTGTCTTTCTTGTTCCTCGCAAGGACAAGCATTACCGATGCCGGCGTTTGCCGGCTTGCCGCGTGTGAAAAGCTCGTGTTCGTTGAGCTCCCGGTGATCGACCTCAGCGACGAGGCCCTGGAGTCGCTTGGCAAATGCCGGCGCCTGGAAGTGCTTGTGCTCGACGAGCGGCGGCTGAGCGGCGAGCAACTCGCTCGCCTGCGCACCGCCTTGCCCCGCGTCAAGCTCAATGGCAAGACGTGGGCCCAACGCGATCGTTCACCGTAGGTGGATGCCGCGAGGTGATAAACTAATGAGTCCTTCGATCGCAAAATCGGTAGTTCTCATGGCGAGCGCGGCGATGATCGCAATTCGAGCGCCGCACGTGAGGCGAAGTCAGATGGTTCCGGTTGCCAAGAGCCACCGTGACGCTCTTGAGCTGGTTCTGCTGACGATCGCCTGGGTCGCGTTTTTCATTCCCTTGATCTGGATCCTGAGCCCAGCCTTTGCCTTTGCGGATTATTCGCTCCGACCGGTTCCGCTGGCCGTTGGCAGCTTGTTGCTCTTGTTCGGGCTTTGGCTCTTTCACCGCTCTCATACCGACCTGGGAACGAATTGGTCGATCACGTTGGAGCTGCGCGACCGGCACGAGCTCGTGACTCAAGGCGTTTATCGGTGGCCGCGACACCCGATGTATCTCGCCTTGCTCCTCTACTCGCTGGGCCAGGCGCTGGCCCTTCCCAATTGACTGCATCCCTGAAAAGACTTTGGCTTGAAGCATTCCGGTCAGGATACTACCACCAGAACTCGGTCCGGATAAACCGCAGCACGTAGTCCAGCCCAATTTCACCGATGGGTTTCTTGCCGCAATAGATGCGGGCGTGGCCGGTCATGTCGGGCTTGAGATTCGTCGATTTGTTCAACAACCGGCTGTAAACCACCACCGTGCTTTGATGGTCGCCGCTCTCGGCCGCCGGCGCAATCCGCTCGACCTTGGCCTCGAACGTTTCATAGGGAAGCGCGCGGGCCTTCAATTCCACGCACTGTCCAGGCTTGACCTTGGAGATGCGGTCTTCCGGAACCGTGATCTCGACTTCAAGCGATGAGGCTTCCTGAATCTCGCACACCAGGTCGCCCTGCTGAATGTACTCGCCGACGCGGTCTTTCAAATGCGGCGAGGCGATGACCCCGTCCACTCGACTGTAAAGCGGCAGCTTTTTCTGCTGCTCCTCCAGAAAGGCCAGTTCCTCCTTTTGCCGGGCCAGCGAGGCTTCGGCCGCTTCGATCTCCTCTTGCCGCGATCCGGCTTCGAGCAGGGTCAAGGCCGCCTTGGCTTCTTCCAGTTCTTTTTCGCGCCGGGCCAACTCTTTCTCGGCCTCCAGCGTGCCGACACTCTCCAAGGCCGCTTTCTCGCTGCGGGCCTGGGCAAGCTGGGCCTTGGCGACCTCGTAATTCGTCCGTGCTTCGTGGAACTGCTGTTCTGTTACGACCCGCTTCCGGTACAGCCCTTTCCAGCGAATGGTGGTTTCAAGGGCCTGCTGGAGCGACGCCTGGGCCTCGACGATCTTCTGGCCGAGCCGCTCCAAGTTCTCCTCGAAAGATTCGCGGCTCCGCTCCAGATCGGCCCTGGCCAAGTCACGCCACTCGGTCGTCCGCTCCACGCGCTCGCGGGCGTCGTCGATCTCCTCCTGCCGCGTGCCGACCTGCAGCAGCTTCAACTGGGCTTCGGTCTCTCGCACTTCGGCCTGTTTGCCGGCAGTCTTGCTCTCCAAGTCGGGCACTTCGAGCAGGGCCACCCGCTCACCGGCCGAGACATGGTCTCCTTCGTCGCCTGCCACTTCTTTCACGAACGCGGCCAGCGGCGCCCGCACCTGCAGGCGCGTGGCGGGCCGCACTTCAAAATCGCCGGTGGCCCGTTGCTCGATCTTCACCAGGCCCAGCACCGCCGAAAGGCCGGTCAGCGAAGCGCCCCAGAACAAGCTGCGAAGCGGTCGTGCGCGCACCATTTGTGTGGCTTCTCCCTGATTGAGACCCTGAAACATGACCCGGCCCGCGGCCAGCGCCAGCGGCGCCAGCACGATCACCGCGCCCCAATGCCCGATGTAGCCGTCGATCTGCCGTCCCATCGCCCACAACACGCCCGACAACATGACCAGCGACGCGCACCAACAGTGTACGCCGTAGACCAGCAATGTTTTTTCGCGTGTGTCGGGCTGGGGACGGGCCGCGCCCCACAACAGCCACCGTAGCCGCGCGGCCACGCGATCGAGTGCCCGTTGCCGCAGGTTCGCAATGTCGAGAATGTCGCTCAACAGGTAATAGCCGTCGAGCTTGACGAAGGGCATGAAATTGAAGAGCACGCGCACGCCCGAAACAGAAACGACGGTCCAGGCCAGGTAATTGATGAGGGTGTCTTCGAGCGTCAGCCGCCAGACGAAGACGGCCAGTGCCCAAAGAACCAACTCGAAGTAACCGCCGGCAAAGGTAATGGCCAGCCGCTTCCCTTTCTGCGGCAGGAGCCAGGCGTCGGACACATTGCAGAAAAACGAGGGCATAAAAAAGATCAACAGGAAACCGACTTCGTGTACCTCCCCGCCGAAGTGCTTGCACGTCAGGCCGTGGGCGCTTTCGTGCAGCGCGGTCACCGCGAGCAGCGCCAGGCCGCCCAGCACCAGTGTTTGCCAGCGAAGGTTTTCGGCCAGGTCGCTGACGAATTGGTCTCGATTGAGCCACAAGTCGATCGCAGCGGTCACGATCAGCACGGCGGAGAGGACCAAAAAGGCGCGCGTCCAGAAGAACCGCACGTGCGGCTCAACCGCCGTAAAGAAGCGATCGGGATCGAACAGCGTTTTTCGCCAGGCCAGCAGGTTTTGGCCGGCCGGCCGCGGCTTGACTGGCGCCGGCGAGAGCGGCGGTGGAACTTTTTTATCCAGCGGGGATGGCTCGACGGCCGGCGCGTCCGGGAAGGTCTCCAACAACCCGCGTGCAGCCGCCAATTGCAAGAACCCGTCGATGTCTTCGTCGGTCAGCTCTTCATTGAATTCTTGGCGGAATTTCTGGCCCAGCGAGGCCCGGCCGTTGCGGCCGTCGAGCAACTCCAGCAACAGGCGTTCGCGCGGGCCAAGGCGAAAATAAGTTTGCCGCCGCGGGTCTTTGACGACGAATTTGCCGTCGCTGCCCAACGGACTGAAGACGAAGTCGCGTCGACTGCAGGGCAAGGAATCGGTCCGGATCATAATGAGTGCCTTCTCTGTGTGGCCGCCAGCGATTGCACTCTGCGTGCCAAGAGAAAGCCAAGTTGGGACAGAGCAAGCTTGCGGTTCGCCGGCCCGCCGGCGACGCGGTTGCTTACCCCTCGCGGAACTCGGCGAAGTTCCGCAAGATTCGCAGGCCATCGGCCTGGCTCTTTTCGGGGTGAAACTGCGTGGCAAACACGTTGTCGCGCCACACCATCGAAGGGAACGCCGCGCCGTAACGGGTTTCGGCCGCAACGATCTCGCGGTCGCGTGGCACGACGTAAAACGAGTGTACAAAGTAGACGTGGGCGCCGCTGGCGAGACCGGCCAGGACCGGAGCGGGGCGGACAATCTCGAGTTGGTTCCACCCCATGTGCGGCACCTTGTATTCGTGAGGCAAGTCGAACCGCGCCACTTCACCGGCAAGCACGCCAAGGCCCTCGTGTCGGCCCCCCTCGTGCCCTACGTCGAACAAGAGCTGCAGTCCCAGGCAAATGCCCAAGAACGGCTTCCCTGCGGCGATCGCCTGCTTCACCGGTTCGACGAGCTCACGGCGTCGAAGCTCGTGCATCGCATCGCCAAACGCTCCCACGCCCGGCAACACCACCTTGGACGCCGCGCGAATCGCGTCCGGATCGCTGGTGATCGTGGCGGCATGCCCGACGTGCTCAAACCCTTTTTGCACGCTGCGCAGGTTTCCCATGCCGTAGTCGACAATCGCGATCATTCCACACCTGAGTTCGTTCTGCGTTCGGTCTATCAACAGCTTAAAGTGTGGAATCGCGGCTCGGCAAGTCGGTTGGCGGAGCGGACGAGCCGATACAGACGTAACCGCGCCGGCGCAGCACCAATGACCAATTCGCAATTTGCAATTTGCAATTTGAAATCTTCGCGGCCGCACCGGCAACCGCGCCTCTCACGACCATTTCAAATTGCGAATTGCGAATTGCAAATTGCAAATTTACCTGCCGCCGAGGCGCTCCGGGTAGATGACCAGCTCGACGCGGCGGTTGCGCTCTTGGCCGGCCGGCGTGGCGTTGGAGACGATCGGGTGATTGGCGCCGTGCCCGACAACGAAGAGCTGCTTCGAGGTCAATCGCGTGCGGCCGGCAAGATAGTCGTAGACCGCCATGGCGCGGCCGACGGAGAGCACATGGTTGCTCGACCAACGGCTGTTGTTGACCGGCGCGCTGTCGGTGTGGCCTTCGATGCCCACGAGATGGTCGGGATACTGCTGGGCGAGGGCGGCTGCGACGGCGTCGAGCAGAGCCGGAGCATCCGGTCCAAGCTGGGCGCCCCCCGGTTGAAACAGGCGATCGGCCGGCAACTCCACGCGGATTACGTCGCCGTCGATGCGTGACGGAACGCCGGGAAAGTCGAACGGGGCCAGAGAACTGGCCTGGCTGCTGTTGGCGGAGATGCTGGCGCCGATTCGTCGCTTGGCAGACGCAGCCAGCATTTCGGCTTTTTTCTCGACCTCGCCCGAAGATTCCTTCAGGGTCGCAAGCTGGGCCGTTGTGCCGGTGAGTTGCTCTCGGACCGCGACCAACTGATCCTCCAACACACGACGCTGCTGCAGCGACTGCGCCAGGAGTTGCCCCTGCTCCTGGTTATCCTGGTCGAGCGTCGTCATGCGGGTTTGCAGCTCCTGATACCGCTGGCTGAGCGCCAGGTGGTCTTGTTGCAGCCCCTCCAACTTCCCTTGCAGCACGTAGGGGTTCTGCGCGCAGCCGGCCGCCAGCAGGCAAAGCGAAACGCACAGCCAGTACCCGCGGGGGCGGGGGCGCATGGCGGCTCCCAAAGTGAAAAATGTGCTTGCCGCCGGAGGGCGGACATGACGGGCGCAGGTCAAGCGGCGGGCCTGACCTACGGGAAGGCGAGGATAGTAACCACGCCAGGTGTACGTCGCAAGGTCAATCCGCCGCCCCGGCTGTGCGAGCGGAGGGCGAAACCACGCCGTCCGCGATGCCTACGGCTTCGTCTCAAACAGGACAGACCTGTCATCGTTTTGACGACGGGCCGAACTGCTCGATGGTACTTGGGAATCGAAGGGAAGCAGAAATGAGCCGCGAATCGCCGCTGTTTTTTGCGGCTTTGGTGATATGGCATGCGGCTTGCCTTGAAATGATGGCGAAGTACACGAGAGGAGTACACTGAAGGGTCGGCACGGCCCGACCTCTCGATGGAGGGAAGGAGTTGGGTCATGAAACGGTTTTTGCTGCCACTTGCACTGCTTGCTATGCTCGCCTTCAGCGCCACGCCGGCGCTGGCACACCACGGCGGTTTTGGCGGCTTCGGCGGCTTCGGCGGCTACGGACATCACCACGGCGGCTTCGGCTATGGAGGCTTTGGAGGGTATCGAGGCTTCGGCGGTGGTTCTTATTATCGCGGCGGCTTTGGCGGCTTCGGGGGCTACCCCGGCTATGGCTACGGTTACGGCTTCCCCGGCTATGGTTATGGATACGGCTACCCCGGCCTCTACGGCCCCGGTTACGGCTACTACGGCTACGGCGCCCCGATGATCGGCGGCTATTACAACGGTCTGGGCTTCGGAATCGGCGGCGGGTTCTAGTGCAGTCGTCGGCCGAGCGAGCACTACTTGTTTGGGCGACGGGCGGTCCGCGGGCTGGCCTCCACGCCATGAGGCGTCCGCAAATCGAGCACCTGTGGTCCGCGGCTGCCTTCCAGCGTATTGTGCTCGGCGTGATAACGACGGAGCCGTGAGAGCTTGTCCGTCGCGGCGGCTTGGCCTTCGGGCTTCGCCGTGGGCGCCGCGCCCCACGCGATCCGCGTACCCGCCTGGGTGAAGAGGTCGAATTCGATTTGGCCCGCGCTGGCTGACGGATCGCTTGCGACCGCCAAATGGTGCAGCCCAAGCTCATCCCAGGAGTCGATGAGCAGTGCCGCCAAGGCCGCGGCCGCCACGACGCGGGCATCGGTCCACCGCGTGCCCGCCGGAGGCGGCATGGCAGCACCGAATTCGCTCAGGCGGGGATACCGCCGCGCCTCCAACGGCGAGAAGTCGGCTGTCGGCAATTGCACTCCCTCGGCGTCCAGCGGCAACAGTCCGCCCGTTACTTGCACCATCAGCACCGGCCGACGGTAGACGAGGGTCACTTCGACGCCCGCCGGCGGCCGTTTCAAGACCCGTTCGACCTTGGCCACCCACGGATGGGCCGCGAACGCCTCATAAAACCGTTCGCCGAGATCCTCGTCGAGAACCGAAAGAGGCCCTGCCTGGTTAAGATCGCGGACCACTTCGCTTTTCACGTCGCTACGAATCCATTTGGGCGGCGGCGTGACCGTGACGTTCTCGGCCGTAATGACATACTGCGGCAAGGCCAACACCTGCGGGCGCACCGACCGCCAAACAGCGTAGGCCCCGCTGCCAATCGCCACCAGCAGCAAGCTCGCCGCAATCAGCCATGCTCGTGGGTTCTTGCTCTTCGCAACGGCCGGCGTGGGGAGCGGCTTTGGGGCGGGTTCTTCGCGACGTTTCATGGCCTAACCTCCGTGCTAGGGTTCGGGGTTCAGGGTTCGGGGTTCGGGGTTCGGGGTTCGGGGTTCAGGGTTCAGGGTTCAGGGTTCAGGGTTCAGGGTTCAGGGTTCAGGGTTCAGATGCGGGATGAGGGATGAGGGACTGGCGCATGGCGCTATGAATGGAATCCGAATTCCCAAGACCCAAGACCAAAGTCCAAAGTCCAAAGTCCCGAACCCTGAACCCTGAACCCTGAACCCTTTCGTCACCAAATCTCGATTTCGGTCTCCAGCTCCACGCCCAAACGATCGGCCACCCGGCTGCGGACCAGCTCGATCAACCGCAATACGTCCTGCGCCGTAGCGCCCGGCTCGGTGACGATAAAGTTCGCGTGACGGTCGCTCACTTCCGCCGCGCCCACGCGCGTGCCCTTGAGCCCGGCCTGGTCGATGAGCATGCCGGCGCTCATGCCGCGCGGGTTCTTGAAGATGCAGCCGGCATGCTGGTGCCCTAACGGTTGCGCGGCTTTCTTGGCGATCCATTGGGTCTGCATCCGCTTGGTGAGCTGTTCCGGGTCGTCGGTTTCCAGCTCGAACTCGGCGGACAGGATCACCAGCTCGTCGAGGCTGCTCTGCCGGTAGGCAAACACCAACTCTTCGCGTTGTCGCTCGATGATTTCGCCGCCGCGCGTCATGACGGTCGCTCGTTTAGTCCACTGACCCACGTCGCCGCCGCGGCTGCCCGCATTGCCGTGCAATGCCCCGCCGATGGTGCCCGGAATGCCGACCAGCGCTTCCAAGCCGGCCAGTCCTTCGCCTACGGCCGTCGAGATGACGTGGCCCAACTTGGCGCCGCCGCCAGCGGTGACTCGGCAGCCGCGGACCGCGATTTGTGCAAATCCGGGATGCGACAGGCAGACCACCACGCCGGGCAGGCCTTCGTCTCGCACCAGCACATTCGACCCGCCCCCGAGCAAGCGCACGGGGATTTCTTCCTGACGGCAGCGCTGCACAAGCTGCGCCAACTCGTCGATGTCGCGCGGCTCGGCGAAATATTGCGCCGGGCCACCCAGCATCAACCAGGTGTGCGGCGCGAGCGGTTCATCCAGCCGCAAAATCGGTTCGAATTCGTCTTGCAGTGCCATGAGAAACTTCCCAACGTCGCCGCTCCCTTCGCAACCCATCGTGCGGCTGAAAGATACACTATATCCGTCAGCGGGGAAACCTCTGGATTGCTTCGCGACCGCGGTCGCTGTAAAGTCGGGAAAGTGGCGAGACCCTTGAACGACAGGCACGGAATGCGTCCTGCGCAGCTTTATAAACTGGCTGTTTTCATTTCGGCGTGGCTGGCGACCGCTGCCGCCCTGGCTGATTTCGTCGAGTTGGAGCGGGCATGTCCGCCACGCGACCGTTGATTGTTATTCCGGGCGACGACCCGATGCAGCTTCAAGGCTCGCCCCAGCTTGCGCGGCTCGACGCCTACGGCGAGGTCGTGCTCTACCGCGACCGGCCGATCGACGATGCCGAAAAGATCCGCCGGGCACGCGACGCCACTTGTCTCATCAACTCGCGCAGCTCCGTCACCTGGCCCGCCGGCGTGCTGCGGCAGTTGCCTCGGCTGAAGATCTTCGCCGTGTGCGGCATCGGCACCGACGCCATCGACCTCGAAGTCGCCCGTGAACTGGGGATCGATGTTCGCAACCTGCCCGGACGCACGGCGGGCATCGTGGCCGAGCACGCGCTGGGCCTGCTGTTGGCCATCGCCAAGCGGGCCTGGTTTCAGACCAACGAGTTGAAGCAGGGACGTTGGTCGGCGATGCAAAATACCTATCTCCGCGGAACGATGCTGGGACTGATCGGAGCGGGGCCGATTGCGGCTGAATTGGCCCGGCTGGCGCAGGCCATTGGCATGCAAGTGCAGGCATGGACTTTCCATCCCACACCCGAACGTGCCCGCGAGCTGGGAGTGCGGTTCGTGGAATTCGACGAGCTACTCGCCAGTTCGGACTGTGTGAGCCTGCACGTCAAACTGACCGACCAGACGCGCGGCCTGATCGGCCGCCGCGAGTTCACGCTCATGAAGCCGGGCGCGCTGTTCGTCAACACGGCCCGCGGCGCGATCGTCGACACGCCGGCGTTGGTGGAGGCGCTCAACAAGGGCCACTTGGCGGGGGCCGGCATCGATGTCTTCGACGAAGAGCCGCTGCGGGCCGATCACCCGCTGCTTGGCTGCCAGCAAGTCGTGCTCACGCCGCACAACGCCGACCAGACTCCCGAAGGCATGGAGCTGCTCAATTCGGGCGTGGTGGAGAACGTGGTCGCCTTCTTCGAAGGCCGCGAGCAGAACCGGGTGGTGTGAGGAGAGCGACCTTCGCATGTCTTGAGCGCGACGGACGGATGCCCTACCATGTTCTTGGTCGTCGTCGGCTCTTTCGACCGCTGTTCAATTGAGGAACCCACCGATGCTCACCATTTACGGCGATGGGGCGAAATACTGCGATGGACTGACGCGGCGCAGCTTCTTGAAGATCGGCGGCCTGGCCATGGGCGGCCTGTCGCTGGCGGAGATCCTGCGGACCGAAGCCCACGCCGGCCGACCGAATTCGCACAAGGCCGTGATCATGGTGTTCCTCTCCGGCGGACCGCCGCATCAGGATCTCGTCGATCTCAAACCGCTGGCGCCGGTCGAAATCCGCGGCGAGTTCAACCCCATCGCCAGCAACGTGCCAGGCATCGAAATCTGCGAGCTGCTGCCCCGCATGGCGTCGATGATGGACAAGTTCGTCGTCATCCGGTCGATGATCGGCGCGGAAGGGGCGCACTCCGCGTTTCAGTGCATGACGGCCCGAAAGCACAATCCACAACCGCCCGGCGGCTGGCCCTCGCTCGGTTCGTGCGTCTCGAAGCTCTGTGGGCCGACGCGGCCGTCCGTTCCACCCTTCGTCGGCCTGTCGCCGAAGATGATCACCATGCCCTGGGCCGACCCTGGGCAGCCGGGCTATCTGGGTATCGCCCACGCGCCGTTTCGTCCGACCGCCGACGGGCAACAGGACATGGTGCTCAACGGCGTCACTCTCGACCGGCTGCACGACCGGCAGACGCTGTTGGGCAGCTTCGACCGCTTCCGCCGCGCGGCCGACACCGCCGGCGCGATGCAAGGACTCGACGCCTTCAACCAGCAGGCGATGGGCATTCTCACTTCCAGCAAGCTGGCCGAAGCCCTCGACCTGGATCGCGAAGACCCGCGCGTGCGCGATCGCTACGGTTACGGCTCGCCCAAGCCGGCCGGCTATGGCGACGCCGGGCCGCTCCTGAACACCTATTTTCTCACCGCGCGGCGGCTGGTGGAGGCCGGCGTGCGCTGCGTCACCTTGGCGTATGGCCGCTGGGACTGGCACGGCCGGCCGCACGGTACAACGTTCGAGAATGCCCGCGACCACATGCCGATGCTCGACCAGGGCGTCTCGGCGCTGGTGGAAGACCTGCACGAGCGGGGCCTCGACCGCGACGTATCGGTCGTCGTGTGGGGCGAGTTCGGCCGCACGCCGAAGATCAATCCGCAAGGCGGACGCGATCACTGGCCGCCGGTGAGTTGCGCGCTGTTGGCCGGCGGCGGGATGCGCACCGGCCAGGTCATCGGTTCCACAAACCGGTTGGGCGAATATGCCAAAGACCGCCCGGTGACGTTCCAGGAAGTGTTCGCCACGCTCTATCACAATCTGGGCATCGACGTGAACACCGCCACCATGCCCGACCTTTCGGGACGGCCGCAGTATCTGGTCGATCACGCGGAGCCGCTGCGGGAGGTATGCTAGAATAGTGGCTGAACCGCAACGAGGAGGCGAAGAACATGAGCCTTTTGGTCTTAAACGAGATTGTCGCGGGCCGCGCGCCGCCGGCCATTTGCTTCAGCGTCGCTGAATTCCACAAAATGCTCGCCGACGGTATTCTCATTGACGGCCAGCCGCTTGAATTGATTGACGGCATCATCCTTCAGAAGGACCGGGCGGCCGCAGGTGAAGCTCCGATGACACACGGCAAGCGGCACGCAATCGCGATCGAAGAAATTGACGACCTGTTGGCGGCTCACGCCGGCAATTCAGGTTGCAGCGTTCGGGCTCAGTTGCCCGTGACGCTGTCGGACGTGAGCGAACCGGAACCCGACCTGGCGCTGGTCATGGGCAAAATCAGAGATTACCTCGATCACCATCCTGGTTCCAGCGAGGCGCTGTTAGTCATCGAAGTGGCCGACAGTTCGTTGCACTACGATCGCACCATCAAGCAAGGGCTCTATGCGGCTGCTGAAATACGTGAGTATTGGATCGTCAACCTGATCGACGACCAGATCGAGGTCCATCGAACGCCGATTGTCGATGAAAGACGCTACGCACAGCGGTGCGTGTTTGGGCTCGGCGAAGTTGTGCCACTGCCACTGCCAGGCAACGTCTCGGTAGAACTGCGCGTCGACGAGCTGGTCCCGCCACGGCCGTAACATCGGCCGCACGGCTCTTCCGCCCATCGTCGGCCCGTCGCCGAAGATGATCGCTCACAGGTGCGTTTTCGCTATGCGGTTCTGCCCAGATCCGCCTCGCGCTTCGGCAGCTCGACCTCGATGCGCGTGCCGGCGCCAGGCGCACTGTCGATCGTGGCCTGGCCGCCTAGCAGCCGGGCACGCTCGCGGATGCCCTGTAATCCAAATTGACGCGCCCGCACGTCGGCGGGGTTGAAACCGACGCCGTCGTCGCGGATGGAGAGCCGCACGGAGTTTTCCTCTTCCACCAGTTCGACGCGGGCGCGCGTGGCGCGACTGTGCCTGCGCACGTTGGTCAAGGCTTCTTGGCAGATGCGGAACAGGGCGCTTTCGATCGGCGGCGGAAGCCGCTCGGTGCGAACGTCGTGAACCAGCTCGATGGAACACTCGCCGGTTTGCTCGCCGACCAGGTATTCGACGGCCGCCACGATGCCCGACTCGTCGAGAACCGGCGGCCGCAGCCCGCCGATCAGTCGGCGGGCCTCGGTCAGGGCGTCGCGAAGCAATTGCCGAGAGACATCGAGGTTCTCGCGCGCCAGGTCGGCCGGAACGGCCGCGGCGAACGAATCGAGGCGCATCAGCGCGGCGGTGACGTACTGCACCAGCCCGTCGTGGATTTCATAGGCCACCAGCTTGCGGTCGCTCTCGCTCATCGAAAGCAGGTGCTGCAGAAATTCGCGTTCGCGCTCGCTGTCCGCCAGCCGCCGCTCGAGCTCCGAAGATGGCTGTATTTCTCCCATTTCGGGGGATTATAACATTTGCTTCGGTAGGGGCCTCTGGCTTTCGGTCCACATGGCATTGACAAATAGTGGATACCGATGTACATATATGCTAGCAGTGGAGTGCCAGCACTATGTCGTCTTTTTCCATCCATCGTCGCGCCCTGGTGAGCGAATTGCAAGAGAAGCTGCGCCGCTGGGAAGAGGCCAGGCGGCCCGCCGGCGCGGCGCGCACTTCCACCGGCTGCGATCAGCTTGACCGGCTTTTTCCCGACGGGGGCGTGGCCCGCGGCACGTTGGTCGAGTGGCTGGCCGAAGGCGAAGGCGGCGGGGCGATGTGGCTGGCCCTGATGGCCGCACGCCAGGCCTGCCAAGAGCACGGCCCGCTGGTGGTGATCGACGGCCGAGGAACATTTTATCCACCGGCGGCGGTCATGGCGGGCATCGATCCGCAACGGCTGATTGTGGTGCGCGTGACCTTGGCCCGCGATGAAAGCTGGGCCCTCGATCAGGCGCTGCGATCGGGCGGGGCCGGCGCCGTCTTGTGCCTGACCGACCGCTTGAGCCAGCGCGGCGCGCGGCGGCTGCAGTTGGCTGCCGAGGCCGGCGGAGGCGTGGGGTTCTTGGTCCGCCCGGCCTCGGTCCGCGGCGAACCGTGCTGGGCCGAAGTGCGGTTGCTGGTCGAACCGTGCCTGGGCACCGGCGTCCGAAAAGGGGACGGGCACCTTTTGCCGGAACGGCCCGAAGGGTGCT